>JAQULO010000011.1 GCA_028718565.1 Syntrophales bacterium
GCTCACCTCATGAGGAGAAATATCAGAAGGGGCAGCATAACCAGCACATGCCCGGCCATAATCCCGAACTTATGGCGATGATAGAATTCGTTGCCCTTTTGAATCCGTTCCAGTCCGCCGCACCAGCGCCGGAAGCGCTCGAGGCCCACGTACTTTTTATCGTTGTCCGACGTAAAATCGTTTTGAAAGGCAAACATGGGATAGACAGCATAGATGTGATCGGTCAGAGGGCGAAAGATGGTGTCGATGACAATCCCCTGCCAGGGCTGATAGGCCAGGGTTTCAGCGTACGGTCTGTTCAAGGCATAGGCATGGGCCAGGCTTTGGTATCCGACCTCTTGCACGGCGGGATCGTCCGTCCTGCGGCTGGACCGGATCAAGGCACCCAGAAGCAGGACCTTCCAATCGGGATGGGCCGACAAAAACCGGGTGCATTGCCGGAAGCGTTCAGGATCAAAGCGGTCAAAGAGGATATCGTCTTCAAAAACAACGATGTGCTCTGCGCCTGCCGCCAGGCCTTTCTGCAGACAGGTCATGTGCGATTCGTACATCCCCTGTTCGACATTGACGGGATGCGGTTTGACGAGGACGAATTCGACCTTGCCGTCCAGCCCTACCTTGGAGAACTGAGCCGTTGCGGCCTGTCTGCGATCCGCACGCCCTTCCAGAGAGATGCAGTAGATACGATCGAAAGAATCCCAGCCGGAACCCGGGTTTTTTACGGCAACATCGGCATCGATAGAATCCATGGATGTACCTCTTGAAACGTCCGTTATCGCTGTCCGGGTATAATATAAGCGCCCGGCACTGTCAAGATATGCCTGGAAAATGGGCCGCACTTCGTGTATTGGAAACCATTGATCTGTGAGGGTACGTATTGCCGTGGTGGTGAAAAGACGCATGTATTTCTGGAGATGGTCTCTCGCGGCCGTCTTGATCGCGGTTGTTATCGGGCTTTTTGCGGTCGGATTTGGGCGGCTGCACCTGGACTCCGACATTCTGTCATCTCTTCCGCAGAACGATCCTGTTCTGGCCGATGCCGATTACATCCTTACGCACCATCCGATCTACGACCGGATCGCCGTCGATGTGGCGCATGCAGGGGGAACCCCGGCCATTCTTGAAGAGGGCGCGGCGGTCGTTGAAGCGAGAATGCGGGAAAGCGGGCTTTTCAAAGAGGTCGGATTTCAAAACGTCGGTCAACGTATCCCGGGTTTGATGCGTCATGTGACGAATACCCTTCCCATTCTTTTCTCGGCGGCGGATCTGGAAGAGGGGATCCTGCCGCTTCTGAAACCGGAAAATATCCAGGAGATTCTAAAACTACATGCGGCATCTCTGCAGGACCTGAGCGGGATCGGTCAGGCGGCCCTGATCACCGATGACCCCCTGTCTTTGCGCTATCTGGTTCTCTCACGGCTGTCGTCTTTGGCTCCGGGCAACGGGGGCCGGATTCGGAACGGCAGGCTTGTGTCCGGCGACGGGCAGCATATCCTGATTGTTGCGGAACCGTCCTCACCCGGCATGGATACGCGGTATGCTTCACGCGTTGCATCCCTGATGGCGAGCCTGTCCGAGGAGCTGCACAAAAAGGATAGCGGATTCACGCTGACGCCGGTGGGGGCTTATCGGGCTGCCCTGGATAACGAGACCAGCGCCAAACGCAATGTCCGGAAGGCGCTTATCTTTTCGACGGTTGCTATTGCGCTCCTCCTCCTGGTTGCCTTCCCCAGACCGCTCATCGGATTGCTCGCGCTCCTGCCGGCCTTTGCCGGGACCATGCTGGCCTTCTTCGTCTACTCGCTCTGGCATAGTTCAATTTCCCTGATGGCTGTCGGTTTTGGCGGGGCGATTATTTCCTTTACGGTGGATTACGGCCTCGCGTATCTGCTCTTCATGGACCGGACCCATGAGACACGGGGCGCAGAGGCGTCCAGAGAACTCTGGTCACTGGGGCTCCTGGCCATGCTGACGACAGCGGTCAGCTTTGCATGTCTTTCCCTGAGCGGATTTCCCATTCTCGTGCAGATCGGTCAGTTTGCCGCCTTGGGTGTTCTCTTTACTTACATTTTTGTCCATGCCGTCTTTCCCCTGATCTTCCCGGTGATGCCTCCTGCGAAGCGGCCGCCGTGGTTGCCCCTGGAGCGATTTGCCAACACAATCGCTTCGGCGGACAGCATGTGGAAGCTCTATGCCGCAATCGCTTTCGGAATCGTGATGCTCATCTTTGCCAGGCCCGACTTCCGTGTCGATCTCAATGCGATGAATGCCATGAGCGAAGAAACCCGGAGAGCCGATACGCTCATCCGGACCGTCTGGGGCGATGTCTTCAGCAAGGTGTACCTCATGGTGGAAGGACAGGACCGGCTCGATTTGCAGCGAAAATGCGACCGGCTGTCGGATTTCCTCAATGAGGAGAAGGCGGCAGGGCGGGTTTCCAAGTTCTTTGTCGTCTCGACGATCTTTCCGGGAGAGGTCCTGGCCGGTAAAAATGCCGCAGCCTGGATGCGCTTCTGGACCACCCAGCGGGTAACCGGTCTGCGCGAGGCACTGGATGCGTCGGCGCGTCCCCTCGGTTTTTCGGAAGGCGCCTTTGATTCGTTCATGGCCTCCCTGCGCAATTCGAAGCTCTCAGGGGTGGCCATACCGCAAGCGTATGCGCCCCTTCTGGGCGTTAAAATTGGGCCGGACGGGTCTGCGACGCAGGTTGTTTCTCTGACGCCCGGCCCTTCCTATCAAGGGGAAGATTTCTATCGGCGCCTCACTGCCACGGGGCTTGTCAAGGTCTTCGATCCGTCTCTCTTTTCTCAGAGGCTGGGTTCGCTCCTGCAGGCTACCTTCCTGTATATGGCGGCGATTGTGGGGATCGTTACCATTTTGACGGCCTTTTTCTATTTCCTCGATTGGCGGTTGACGTTGCTCGCGATGGCGCCGACTCTTTTTGCCATTGTCTGCACCCTCGGCACCTTGAACCTTTTGGGGGAGCCCCTCGGAATTCCGCTCCTCATCGTCTCGGTAGTGGTGATTGGCATGGGGACCGACTACGCGCTCTATCTGATCCGAGCCTATCAGCGCTATCGTGATGAAGAGAGCGCGTCGTTGGGTCTGATCCGCCTTTCCGTCGTCCTCTCGTTTGCCACGACCTTTCTGGGTTTCGGCGTTCTTGCCCTGTCGGATAATGCCCTGTTGAAAAGCGCGGGGCTGGGGCTGGCTCTCGGTATCGGCTATTCTTTTCTGGGTGCGGTGATGATTGTGCCCCCCCTTCTCAAAAGGGTCTTCGCCCCGGTTTCCGCCGTGCCTGAAGTTGTTGTGCCCGGATCGAAAAGACACTTTCAGCGCACCATGAAGCGCTACCGCCACATGGAGTCGTATCCGAGGTTCTTCGCCCGTTTCAAGATCCTCATCGATCCGATGTTCCCGCGCCTGGCTTCGTACATGGATCATCCTGAATGCATCATCGATGTGGGGTCCGGCTACGGTGTCCCGGCTGTGTGGCTGCTTGAGCTTTTTCCTCAGGCGCGAATCTACGGCATCGAACCGGATCGTAGGCGGGTGCGCACGGCGGCGCGGGCGGTTGGAACGAGGGGAACCATCACCGTCGGCGCGGCCCCCGATCTGCCCGAGATTTCGGGCAAGGCGGACACGGCGATGATCCTCGATATGATACACATGCTGACCGATGCGGACCTTCGGCTGACACTGAAGCGGCTGGTTGAAAGGTTGCAGAGTGACGGGAAACTGATCATGAGGTCCACCCTGTCTTCCCTGCCGGGTTCGGCCGGGGCTTTGAAAAATCGCATCATCTGGAAACGGTGGATGGAAGTCATGAAGATCAGGTTTGGTCAGGGGATCTGCCGTTTTCGCACGGAAGAGGAACTCCGGGCTATTCTCTGCGAATCGGGTTTTGAGGTGATCACGGCGGAACAGAGCGCACCGGGGCACGAGGAGTTCTGGTTTGTTGCCGGGGTAAAGGCGGCTCGGCCTTCGGCGGGAGGGTCAGAGTTTCAGGCTTAGCACTCAGGGTTAAAAGACGGTTCCTAATCGCTTTCAGTTGCCGGTAAGCAAGATCAAATCTTTAGGCTAAAAAATGCTTGTTCCAATAGTAGCGCAACAGATCAACCTTTTCGAAACCGCCGTCGGGTGTTGGAGATGAAGTCAAACTTCTATCGTTTTCTCATCGGTTTATCGAGGCGCTGCGGTCAGGGGATCGTCCGTGTTTTAACCTGGGGAATTGCCACCGGCTATTTTCTCTTCTTTCCCGGTCGGCTTGCGGTGAGTCTGCGGTTTTATCAGGCCGTCTTTCCCGAGAGGGGACGACTCTATCATGGATGGTGTTCCTGGAAGCAATACCATAGCTTCTCCCGCAACTTTCTGGATCGTCTTGTGCTCACCGATGAGATGTCTCCGGCCCATACTCATGAGGGATGGGAAAACCTGGAAGATGTGGTGGACGGAGGGACAGGCGGCATTATCCTCATGTCTCACGTAGGGAACTGGGAAGTGGCCTCGCATCTTCTGAAGATACGGGGACGGGATAACCCGCGGATGAAGCTCCTTCTGTATCTGGGGGAGAAGCATCAGGAGCAGATCGAACGAACCCAGAAAGAGAGCCTTGTCCGGAGCGGGGTCAAGATTATCGCCGTCGGGCAGGACGGCGGCTCTCAGGCGGATCTGGTTGAAGGGATCAAATTCCTCAAGGAGGGGGGGCTGGTGTCCTTGACAGGTGACCGCCTGTGGCATCCAGGCCAGAGATCCGTGGCGGTGCGTTTTTTTGGACATGAGGCCTTCATTCCGGAGACGCCTTTTGTTTTTGCTCTTTTGTCGGGCATGCCGCTCTTCATCTTTTTTACGTATCGCATCGGGCAACAGGCCTGCCACTTCCAGGCCCTGCCGCCCGAATATGTCACGGCTCCGGACAGAAGGGGGCGCAAGGAGGCAATCCGGAAAGCCGCCCAGTTCTACGCCGACCGCCTCGAAGAAGTCGTTCGGCAACACCCCTGGGAGTGGTTCCATTTCGAACCCTTTATCGGGAAAAGGATCGATCCATAAAATAGTATTGACATACGATTCTGACCTTCGTATAGCTTCGAGGTCCATGTGCAAACTGTTAAAAACAGAGACGTTGTAAAGCCGTTGCTTTTTACGAGCGGGAACGTTGTTTAAACGTTGTTGCGCCTCCGGTCAACGCACTACGATGGATGCCGAGCCGATATGATAAAGACCATTTTAGTCATATTTTATACGCAGACGGGGCAACTGAAACAGGTCCTCGATTCCTTGCTTCGTCCCCCATGCGGTAATGCCGGATTTTCGATTGATTATCTGGAAATAAAGCCGCAGACGCCATTCCCCTTTCCCTGGACCAGACGGGAATTCCTGGATGTTTTTCCCGAATCCGTGATGGAGAAACCCGCTCCCCTTCAACCGATCCCGCAGACCGTCCAGCGCCGGTACGATTTGATCATTCTTGCCTTCCAGCCCTGGTATCTGTCGCCGTCCATTCCGATCTCCTCCTTTTTGAAGACACCGGAGGCGGAAAAAATATTCCAAGGGTCCGATGTCCTGACCGTTATCGGCGCAAGGAACATGTGGCAGGGGGCGTTTGCGTGCGTAAAGGAGAAGGTCGAGGGGTACGGCGGACGTATATGCGGCAACATTGCCCTGGTTGACAGGGCGCCCAACCTCGTCAGCGTTATCACCATTGCCTATTGGCTGTTCACCGGCAAAAAGAATAAGTTCCTCGGCCTCTTTCCGCCCCCCGGGGTGTCCGAGGCGGATATCGCTGCAGCCGGCCGATTTTGGGAGGCCATAGGCCCTGCCGTGCTCAACAACAGACTCGACGGGCTCGATGAGACCTTGCGGAACCTCGGCGCCGCCGAGATCAATGACGCATTGGCGAGACTGGAAAATCGCGCCAGAAAAGTCTTTACATTATGGGCCAACCTTATTATAAAAGTCCCGAAAATCAGAGGTATGTTACTGAACCTGTTTCTGGCGGAGCTGGTATTTGCCCTTGCGGTCATATCCCCGATCAATTCACTGTTGGGTGTAATCATAAAATC
Organism: Syntrophales bacterium; assembly: GCA_028718565.1. GTDB lineage: Bacteria > Desulfobacterota > Syntrophia > Syntrophales > UBA2210 > UBA6078. The sequence continues at coordinate 6,063 of JAQULO010000011.1, forward strand.
ATTGAGAAGAAAGTCAGGTGAGTGTTGATGGCCGGCAAGGCATATATCACGGGGTTGGCCGCGTATTTGCCGAATGAAGCTGTTGCCAATGACCGCATGGAAGAGTTTCTTGGCCGGATCAACGGCAAGCCGTCGCGGGCCCGCGCAATCGTTTTAAGAAATAACGGCATTACATCCAGATACTACGCCATGGATGCCGCCGGCAACATGACCCACTCCAATGCCGAGCTTGCAGCCAATGCCGTCAGACAATTGTTCGACTCATCTTTCGGTCCCAACGATATGGAACTGCTTTGTTGCGCAACGACGATTCCGGATCAACTCATGCCCTCTCATGCCTCCATGGTTCAGGGATGTCTGGGCTGTCGGCCCATTGAGATCGTATCGACGGCCGGTGTCTGCTGCTCCGGAATGAACGCCATGAAGTACGGTATGCTGTCCATCCTGAGCGGCAATTCTTCAAGCGCCGTCTGCACCGCCTCGGAGCTTGCCTCGACGATGTTTCTGGCCCGCAATTTCGAGAACGAGATGCACACCCTCAGCCAGTTGGAAAGTCGTCCGATCCTGGCTTTTGAAAAGGACTTTCTGCGCTGGATGCTTTCCGATGGCGCCGGTGCGGCCCTTCTGCAGGCGCAACCGAACAATGGCGACGGCATTTCCCTACAGATTGACTGGATCGACACCTGTTCCTTCGCCGGAGAGACAGATGTCTGCATGTATGCCGGCGCAGAAAAGGATGTCGAAGGGAAGATGGCCGGTTGGAAAACGCTCTCTCCCGGTCAATGGCTTGATCAGTCCATATTTGCCGTCAAACAGGATATCGGGCTGCTGGAAGAGCATATCGTCAAGCTGGGCGTTCGAACGCTTTCCGGATCATTCAAAAAGCGCGACCTTAAGGTCTCTGATATCGACTACTTTTTACCGCATATTTCATCGGAGTATTTCAGGGCGCCTCTGGACGAAGAAATGAAAGCGCAGGGCATCGGGGTGTCGCAGGATCGGTGGTTCACAAATCTATCGCACGTGGGTAATATCGGGAGCGCCTCGATCTATATCATTCTGGAGGAGCTGTTTCATTCCGGCAGGCTTGAGCGCGGGATGAAGGTCCTCTGTTTTGTTCCGGAGAGCGCCCGCTTTACCTATGCCGTTATGCTCTTGACGGTCTGCTGATATGAAACGAGATCAGGTTCCACAGGACGATGCCAATCTGATGGAAGGACGCTCCCGCGAGGTCTGTTATGCCGTCGATGAAAAAGGCAACTATGTTCAGGCGCTGAGCGCAGGGTGGGAACCTAAAAATGTCGCTCTGCTGCAGGCCTGGGAGCAGATCGATGCACAAGCGAAAGCGGCGTTTCATCTTGTCAAGACGGGGAAGATCAGTCCCCTTGCCTTTTTCATGGCCAAATACATGTTCGATGTAAAGCTTCTTTCCGAATATACAAATATTCCGAAGAGAAGGATAAAAACGCACTTGAAGCCTGAGCATTTCAAGGATCTTGATAAAAAGACCTTGGAGAAGTATGCCGATGCCTTCAACATACCGTCGGATGAACTCGTGAACTACTGCGCCCAGGCCGATTTTCCCCCCGATTCCGGTGGTAATCAATGACCATTGAATTTAAGCATAAACAGTCCGCCCACTGCGAAAACGGGGTAACCTCGAATCTCCTGAGATATCATGGCGTGGATATCAGCGAGGCCATGGCCTTCGGTATCGGTTCCGGTCTCTTTTTTGCGTACATGCCCTTTTTGAAACTAAACGGCCTTCCGGTCACATCGTTTCGGCCCTTGCCCGGCATGATTTTCCGGAGAGCAACTGCAAGCCTTGGCATCAAATTTTATAAAAAAAGATTTCAAAGCAAGGAAGCGTCGATGGATGCTCTCGATAGGGCTCTCGATAACAATATCCCTGTCGGTCTGCAGGTCGGCGTTTTTCACCTGACCTATTTCCCCAGACCCTATCGGTTTCATTTCAATGCCCATAACATTGTTGTCTACGGCAAAGAAAATGGTCGCTATCTCATCAGCGATCCGGTGATGGAAAACCCAGAATCCCTGAGTTATGAAGAACTGATGCGAGCCCGTTGGGCCAGAGGGGTGTTCCAGCCCAAGGGACATATGTACTATCCCGTCAACCTTCCCGCTAAAACTGACTTGGCGGCGCCCATTATCAAAGGGATCCGAAAGAATTGCCGCGCGATGCTGGGCATTCCCATTCCTCTTTTAGGGATCAGGGGCATCCGGTATCTGTCAAGAGAAATAAAAAAATGGCCGGGGAGGCTTGGCGACAAGAAGGCGTCGCTTTTTTTGGGGCAGGTCATCCGGATGCAGGAGGAAATCGGGACCGGCGGCGGAGGGTTTCGATTTATTTACGCAGCCTTTCTCCAGGAAGCCGCACAGATACTGAACAAGAACCGACTGCATGAATTGTCACGAGCCATGACCGAATCGGGCGACCGATGGCGTGATTTCGCCGTCATCGCCGGCAGGATAATCAAAAACCGCAGCAGCGAGGCGGAAACCTATCCCGCGATGTCCGCCATCCTCTGTGAAATTGCCGACAGGGAACAAATCGTCTTTTCCGAATTAAAGAAAGCCGTTTCATGACAGATTCGCCGATCATCACCGTATCCGGATTAAGTAAAATATACAAAGGGTCACAGAAACCCGCTGTCGATCAACTGAGTTTTGTTGTTCATGAAAAAGAGATATTCGGCCTTCTGGGTCCTAACGGCGCAGGGAAATCAACCACCATCATGATGCTGTGCGGACTCCTGAAGATTGATTCCGGAAGCATTCAGGTCTTTGGTCTGGATGTCAGGCAAAAGAGTCCTGAGATCAGAAAACTGATCGGCGTAGCCCCCCAGGAAATCGCCCTCTTTCCCGCACTGACGGCCTATGAAAACCTCTTCTATTTCGGCCGGATGTACGGCCTTGACGGCGCGACGATCCGCAGAAGGGCGAACGAATTATTAGAGGCATTCGGGTTGATTGAAAAGGCCGGCGTGCAGGTTATCCAATTTTCGGGCGGCATGAAAAGGCGTCTCAATCTGATCGCAGCGCTCCTTCACCATCCGCGCCTCCTGATCCTCGATGAGCCGACGTCGGGTGTGGATGTCCACTCGCGCAAGATGATCCTTGACTATCTTCTGGCGTTGAAGTCTAACGGCGTTACCGTAATTTACTCATCTCATCTGCTCGAAGAAGCTGAAAAGATCTGCTCGCACTTTACGATCATCGACGAAGGCCGACTGATTCAGGAAGGCAACTTGGCTGATCTGCTGGCCCGCAGCGGCGGCAGTCGGAATCTCGAAGAAGTGTTTCTTGGTCTCACAGGCAAGGAGATCTGCCATTGAAAGTGATCGCCACCATCCGTAAGGAATTTCTCCTGCTGACGCGCGACCCGGGCGGCATGGCTGTGATATTTCTGATGCCTCTGGCGCTCGTCATCGTGATGTGTCTGATTCAGGACAATACTTTTCGAGGATGGCAGGAGACGAGAATGGAGGTGCTTCTGGTCGATGAGGATCATGGCGCCTTGAGTGCAAGCCTGGAGCGAACATTTCAGAATTCTCCCAATATCCGCCTCATCAGGAAATCGGGAAGCGAACCGTTGACGGCAGAAGCGGCGTACCGGCTGGTTCGGAGCGGGACATACGGAACGGCCGTGATTATCCCCAAAGGCGCCGATGCCGGTCTGCGCGACAACACCAAACGCGCCGTCACCCGGCTTTTGGCACACTATGGTTTTGTCGATGAAAAGTATAACGAAAAGGCTTTGCCTCCGGTCGAACTGCAAATCCTTTTTGATCCGGCCATAAAGGCCAACTACAAGCAGACCCTGAGCAGTGCCGTTGAAAAAATGCTCATTCGCGTCCAGGCGGATGGGTTTATGGATGAGGTGCAAAAACATCTGTCCAAGGCGACGCAAAAAAATAAGATCGACGTGGATTTTTCACAGATGATCACGGTGAATGCACAAGATGCCTCGGGAGGCGACCGTCAGGGTATCGCCCTCAATGCCGTGCAGCATAATGTTCCGGCGTGGTCCATGTTTGCCACGTTTTTTATTCTTTTTCCCCTTGCCGGAAACTTTATCAAGGAGCGCGAAGAAGGCAGCATGCTGCGATTGCGCCTGATTTCCGGGTCCCAATTTCCGGTGATCGGAGGGAAGTTCAGTTTCTATCTTTTCGTTTGTCTCCTCCAGTTGGCTATGATGATCGGCGTCGGTCTTTTTGTGATGCCGCTGTTGGGGCTGGACAGATTGATCCTGGGCACCAATTATATCGGCGTCCTGTTGACGGGACTTTCTGTTGCCATGGCGGCAACGGGCTACGGATTACTGATCGCGGTTTATTTCAAAACCCCTCAGCAGGCCCTCTCCTTCGGCGCCATATCGGTTGTGATCCTGGCCGCCGTCGGCGGCGTCTGGGTGCCCGTGTTCATCATGCCTGAGATCATGCAAAGCATCAGCCCTTACTCACCTTTGAACTGGGGACTGAATGCCTTCAATCATTTATTCTTGCGCAATGTCTCCACGGCAGCCGTTTTACCGGAGCTTTGCAAGCTCATCTCTTTTGCATTTGCAACATTGGCGGCGAGTATTTTGATTCATAAATCGAGGACTGTAACATAAACCATTTTCCCTATTTGATGACCGATATGACAGAAACCGTAGAAGAACTGATTTCCCGGATCAAATCGCACATTGTCGAGTACCTGCACATCGACAGCATGACCGCGGAAGGTCTCGATGAGGACGTACCGCTTTTCGGCGAATACACGGGTTTTGATTCCATCGATGCCTTGGAGTTGGTTGTACTGCTGGACAAGAAATACGGCATCAAGATCCTTGATTCCAAGGAGGCCCGGAAGATATTTGTAGATATTCGAACCATCGCCGAATATGTCCATGAGAACAGAAAATCATGAGCCGCCGTGCCTTCGTTACGGGGGACGGGATAATGCAGCCGGCCTGACCTTCGGCCGCAAGCCCGACACCGGGAAAATTGTTCCTATGAAGAAAAAAACCGCCGCACGCATCGCCCGACTGAACATCATCCGGAAGATCCTCGATCCGCCGGCCGATCTCAGCGAATTCAAGGAGCATCCGACCCCTCGGTTGATCTTCGGGCTGATCCTGATGGGATTCAGTTACCTCATGGGCTGGCCGGCAGTGGCCGCCTTGAGCATTCTGGCGATCCGGCTGCACGAGCCTCTCGTTGCCGTTATCGGCTGTCCGACCACCTACGGCCTTTCCTATGTCGTCTTTATCGTCGGCGCCTGGTTCGCCCGCGCTCCTCACTACCTGGGAGTCCTGGCGAGATACGCCGCACAAAGACTCCTCAGGAAGCTGCTCTGCTGACAATAGGGCCGAAAGAAACCAAGTACTGGCCGTTTTGCTTCAACTCCAGGGCACTCAGTAGGGGAGAGTAATGAGAGTAATGGAGTAATGGGACGCTGTTAACTTATAAACTTATTCGCGTACAAGGTAAAAATGCGGAGTAAAATCATTGCTAGAAAAGGAAGTTAATAAGTTAACAGCGTCCCTCTGTCTCTTGCTTACCTACGGAGCGTGGCGATGTTTTCTCCGTGGTTGTAGATGATGAAAAGGGCCGTCCCAACGATTCCAGCCACGGCTGCGGGATGATAGTCGCAGGCGAGAATGGTTCCGGCCGCCAGGGTGGCGACCATAAAAAACGAAGCGATGAAAGGGATGCGCACAACGGCGTATACCATCACCCATACAAGAGCAGAGACAGCGGCTGCGAGGGGCGCGATCAGAATCGTAAATCCCAGATAACCGGCCACCCCTTTGCCGCCATGAAAGCGGTGAAAGCAGGGGAAGCGGTTGCCGAGGATCAGGGCGAATCCCACCCAGGGAGTAACCCAAATCTCCAGGAAATGCAGCGCCGTCCAGGCAACGGCCAGGGCTCTCCCCAGATCAAGCAGAAGGACAACAGCGGCCCCGAAGAATCCCGCCTGACGGTAAACGTTGGTGACGCCGGCATTGCCGCTGAAGCGATTCCGCGGATCCTCCCGGCCCAGAAGTCGGAAGAGCAGTATGGAAAAATTGACAGAGCCGACAAGATACGCGGTCGCAACTGCTATTGCTGTTTTCGTGACCATGCTCTATCTCCTCCGTTCAAGCAGGATCGGCCCTTTTGACCAGCGTGAAAAGATGATCATCGACCGTATCATGAAAGGCTCTGTAGGCGATTCCGTCCACAGTCATACGGCTTTGGTTCTGCCCGATACGATTGACGGCGACCGCCTTCCAGCATCGTGAAATCTCTCGACCTATTGCCTTGGATACGCCTTCTTTGATCGACCAGACGCGAAGAGACGCGTGAATATTCCCGAGTTCAGAGTTCTCCGTCAAGTCCATCTCCTCGTCACCCATAAAAAGATGCCGGGTCTTCAAAATCCTGTCGGATATCCTTTCCACATCGACTCCGATCGGCTCGTTACCGGCAACGGCAACGGCAAAGCGCGCATCGTGCGCGACAGAACAAAAGGCGGTTGCCTCAACGCCGGGTGCGTGACAACAGGGGCGAATCCCGTCGGGCATCAGCGTGTGGAGGTCAGAGGCAGGACGGGTCGCGTTCTCTCCGGACAATATTCTTGCCAGGTGTTTCAGGGCAAGGCGTCCGGCGAGATAGTCCTTCCGCCTTTTCGGACCCATGGTTGCCAGACGATCATATTCGGGCGGTGTCAGCGCCTTGTCGGCAAAATCAGCCACGGCTTTGATCTCAATCAGTGACAGCGCCAGGGAATGCTCCCGAATAGTGGTGAGAGGTGCGCCGGTGCGGACCGTATCAGCCGCAACCCACGCCGGAGGCCGGATGCGTCCCCCGGAGACATCTTTCATGACGACGCCTCTGATATCCTCACAGAGAGATCCGTTCGGGGTATATATAAAGATATCGAAGAAGAGGGGGTTTTTGACGGAAGCGCCGGGAGGGGCAATGGGTAGAATCCTGCAATAATAGCGATCTCCCCGTCGGGTCGGCGTTATAATCACCCTTTCCCGAAAGCCCACCGGAAAGGCCACGATCTGCCGGAAGCGTTGGCCCCAAGCGCAGGCGGCATGCAGGGCGGCATCAAAAGGGAAGGGGGAACCGAGGGGGTGAATCGGTGCTGGATGGTCCGCGGCGCACGCCTGACCGAGGGCGCCATCTTCGGAGAGGAGAAGAGAACCCGTTATATTCTGATATGCCGGTCCGAAGGGGACGAGTTCTTCGTACAGCCTCCGGGCGGGAATTTCGAAGACGATCCCCTCCAGGGCCGCAGCGATATCCAGGGGCAGGGGAGGGCCGTCCGCTCCCGAATCAGCAAAATCGACGACGGCATGAACCTTCGTTCTTCGGATGGTCGAGCCGGCGACCGGGCCGGTCGTCATGAGCCGGGATGTCAGGCGGCCGTTTTCATGGACCTCCAGTTCGTGACAGGCATCGATAACGGCGCTATCCCCTTCAATCGGTAAAAAGCGGTCGAAGGCGGCGGCGCGCATGCACTGAACGGGGGCGCCAGGACGATGCGACTGCAGCGAAGCGGCCAGTTGCTGTAGAATCTCTACGGCGGGAAACATTATTTTCCCCTCATAGTGATGATCTCTGAGATAGGGCTGAATGGAAATCGCCAGGGGGAGCCGAATTCTCTCCTTTACGGCCGACACGTCCGGCTTTGAAACGTTTGACGGGGGCGTTGACGCATTCGAAGCTTTCATGATGGGTCATTGTCCCTTTTGTGCATCCGGGGCTGCGACGTTTCCTTGCTTGAGGAAAATCTTTTCAGATCCTCAAACCGGTTCATCTCCTCTAGGCCCTTGATATACTGACGGTACCGCTTCTCCCATCCATCCCTGTGAATCTGTCTATCTACAAAATATTTCATGACCGGTTTAACCGCGTGTGTCCAGGCGGACGTCCACAACCTTCCCTGGCTGCGGGCAAAGGGGGAGGGGTTCCACCAGCCCAGCGTAACCTGCCGATGATACCAGAAGGCATATTGAAGTTGATCGGCCTCCAGATGCCGCGTTTTTACATTGGCCCAGAGGCCGTTGTAACGGTCATAATGATCAAGGTTTGTCACCAGGCCCTCGCCGAGCAGGTGCTCCCTTAGCGGGGTTTTGGGGAAGGGCGAAAGCATTTGACAGTAAGAGGCGTCCGCTTCCAGTTCGTTCAGGAACTGGTAGTTTCTCCGAACGGCCTCCTCATCATCATCGGGCAATCCAAAGATCAGCCCTCCGATCACCATGATGCCGTGACGGTGGCAATTGGCGACGGCCTGCCTTGCCTTTTCTACAACGCCGGCTTTTTCCATGGTCCGGAGGTTCTGCTCCGATACATTTTCGATCCCCAGGAAGACGCTCCGAAATCCCGCCTGGGCCATCTTTTCCACCATCGCTTCGTTTTTGGCCATGGAGATACAGTCAGCCTGCACTACCAGGTTCAGATTGCGGTATTTTCTGGCGATGATGGCATCACAGACCTCCAGAACCCATTTGGGATTCAGGACCATGTTGTCGTCGGTAATGAAAACAAGGCGTGTTTTTTTGTTGAAGTAGATATCGTCAAGATCGGCAATGATGCGCTCAATCGGATAGGTCCGATAAGACCTGCCATACATATGATTGATGCTGCAGAAATTGCAGTTGCGGGTGCAGCCACGCGATGTTTCCAGGACTTCGATTTTGGAATACATGAAGTGGTAACCGCCCGTTAACCGGCGCTTATCCCGGATGGGGAGCTTCAACCGGGACAGATCGCAGAGCGCCCCCGGGGCGTTGTGAACCCATCGGCCGTCATTTTTATACGAAAGGCCCGGAATCGAATCCATCCGGTCCGTTCCCTCCAGAGCGTTTACCAGGCGGCGGAACGTCTCTTCCCCCTCCCCCCTGATCATAAAGTCGACAGGGTCCGTGTCGGAGCAGTCGGCCATTTCCTGAGACATGAGTGTCGTATGATAACCGCCGACGGCAATCTTCACCTGGGGAAGGATTTCTTTGATGAGTCCGATCAGGGCCAGACAGGTTTGATATTGCCAGGTCATGGTCGAGAGCCCGATCAGGTCGGGCTTGATCCTTTGCAGGGTTTTTCTGAGGTAGGGGGCGATCTTCTTTCTTTTACGGATCAGATCGATCAGCGAGACCTCGTGATGCCCGTCGACATTGCCCCCGAGACAGGCGATTCCGTGATTGGGCATGTGAATGGCCGCTTCATGAATAATGATGGGTATCACATCGGGCATGGAGATCAGAACGACTTTCATTGCTTCACCTTGCTTTCCATCAGCGTTCGCACCTCAGCCATGAGGCCGGAGAGCGAGAAGGAGCCGCTGTCGTACTCAGGCTGAAAGCTTCCGGCCAGGAGCACTTCTATAACATGATTTTCATGGGTGTTGAACAAAAAGTGATCGGGAGAATAGAGCTTGTCGGTATTCCGGATGACGACAACCTGAATGGGCGCACGACAGAGTCTGGCGATACGGAAGGCACCCTTGTCGAAGGGGCCGATATGGCCATTGCGGCTCCTGGTCCCCTCAGGAAAGACGAATATATTGCCGCCTCCTGTCAGATAGGTCCCCATCGACTTGATCTGATTCAGCATGTCCTCGGTGGGACCGGCTTCCGCCAAAGAGGTTATATATCCGGATGTTCTCAATATCCCGCCGAAGACCGGCAAATTGAAATAATTGCCTTTGACGATGGTTTTCTGCTTGTCAAAGAGGGACACGAAGAGGATGGGATCGAGAAAAGAGACATGGTTGGCAACGATGATCGAAGAGCGGATGTCGCGCACTTCTTGGGAAATACGCCAGGTGACCCGGGGGATCAGGCATCGTACCAGGGCGAAAAAACAACGGTGGAGCAGGTTGTTTAATTTCTGGAATGATTCCTCCCGCCGATTTGAAAAGCACAGGACATACAGATAAAAGGGAGAAAAAAACAGAAGATATCCTACGATATAATATATCCAGAGAATGAGGGTAATGCTGAAATCCTTGATCAAACCGGTTCGCCCCGACTGCCCGTGCATGGCGTCACCGGCCCTGCCATTTCTTGAAGATCAGGTTTGTATTCACCCCGCCGAATGCAAAATTCTGGACGGAGGCGATTCGCAACGGCGTTTCCCGGAGCTTCATCACGTGATTGATCATGGCGCATCTGTCGTCGACTTCTTCAAGGTTCAGGGTCGGCACAAGAAGCCCTTCTTCCATCAGAGTCAACACGATGATCGTCTCGATGACGCCGCAGGAGCCCATGGTGTGCCCCATGTAGCTCTTCGGGCCGAAAACGGCGGGGCGGTTCCCGTAGATTCTGTGAATCGCCTGCGACTCTATCACATCCCCCATCTTGGTTCCCGTCGCATGGGCGCAGACGAGATCGACCTCGCCGGCTGAGACTTCTGCGTTTTTCAAGCCGAGGCGGATCGTCTCGGTAATGCCGTCGATATTGGGCAGAATAAGGTCGCCGCCGTTGTTGTTGCAGGAAAATCCGATAATCTCTCCCAGAATAACAGCCCCTCGCGCCCGGGCATGTTCGTATTCTTCCAGCAGGACGGCCCCAGCCCCTTCGGCGACCACCAACCCGTCGCGTTTCACATCGAAGGGACGAGGGGTCAAATGGGGTGTTGCGTTGAAGGCCGTTGAACAGGCCAGCAGGTTGTCGAAGACGGCCACGGTCGTCGTATCGTATTCGTCCGCCCCGCCGCAGAGCATGGCATCCTGCATCCCGAATTTGACCGCTTCGTAGCCGAAGCCGACCGACTGGCTGCTCGTCGTGCAGGCGGTCGAAGAGGAGATGACGCGCCCCGTGATCCCGAACATCTTGGTGATATTAACGGCGGTCGTATGGACCATTGATTTGAGATAATCGACCGCGCCAATGGAAGAATATCCCGTCTTGTCTTCGCTGAAAAATGTCTTGTAAATCGACCGTTGCACGGTGGGACTTCCGTGGGTTGATCCGAAAGCGACACCGAGCCGGCCGGAGGTGATGAATGCCTCATCCAGGCCGGAATCCTGAAGCGCTTCTTTTGCCACCTGGCAGGCGTAATAGGCCACAGGTCCCATGGTTTTGCGGTGTTTGCGAATGAAATCGTATTCGATCGGGTAATCAACGGTCCCGAAGACCTTGGAATGGATATGAGAAGTCAGGACATCATCTTCCCGGAGAACCTTGACCCCTGAGATGCCCTGCGTCAGATGCCGGAGAATATCTTCCCGTGAGCGGCCGATCGGGGTGATGGCGGAACAGGCAGTAACAACGACTCTTCTTTCCATATAACTCCTCAACGAGGTGTTGGAGGCACCCGTTTTACAGGTTGCTAAGTCCGGCTTGCGGCCAACCTCTCCACATAATCGCACACTTGGCGCAGCGTCCTGATATCCATGGCCTGTTTCTTTTCCTCCTGGGTCAGCTCAGAGTCAAGCATGTTTTCAATCTCCAGGAGGAGTTCAATCGCATCGATGCTGTCAAAGTCGTGTTTTTCTCTTAAATCGTCATCCATCCCCGGGTCTTCCATTTCAAATTCCTTCCGGCAAAAATCAAGGATGGCCGTTTCAATTTCTTTTCGTGTCATAGAGGTCATCAAATACTCCAATAGTAATGATCTTTTCAGGTCGGGAAGGTTTTCCAGAGCTGAACGGTTTTAGGATCGACAGCCGTGGGCTTCCCCGAAGCGCTCAGGGCACAGTGCTTGGTAAAACCTTTGCAGACGAGCGCGCCCGACTCGGCATGGGTGATGACATAGTCAAAGCGGAGCTTGACCCGCTCCAGTTCCGCCGGGCGGGTGTAGACGAACAGGGGATCGTCATAATGGAGTGGCTCGTAAAATTGGACTCCCAGATCGAAGATCGGATAGACGTAACCGCTGGCCTCCACCTCTTTGTACGGATACGCCGTGTCGCGCATGAGGGAGGCGCGACCGTATTCAAAATAGCGCAGGTAATTAGCGTGATAGACAACATCCGAACGATCCGTATCGGCGTAAAGTATCCTGTTTTTGCAGCGGTGCCAGTAAAACCCTGTCGATTGATCCCGAAAATAGAAGGATTGCATCGACTGGCTTTCCGGCTTGAAAGGTTGAGGCCTCATATCATACGCCCCTGAAGAGAATGCAACAGTTTGTTCCCCCGAATCCGAAGGCATTGACCAGGGCAATTTCATGATGGGTCTTCCTGGCTTGGTTTGGAACAAAGTCGAGACCCTCAAACTGGGGATCGGGGATATGGTTGATCGTGGGAAGAATCAGTCCCTGCCGCATCCCTTCAATGGTCAGCGTATCCTCGATCGCAGCTGCCGCGCCCAAGGTATGACCGATCTGGGATTTGTTTGATGATATGGGAATGCGCTTCAAACGATCGCCGAAGACCTCCTTCAGGCAGTCCACCTCGGTTTCATCCCCCCTGGATGTTGATGTTCCGTGAGCATTGATATAATGCACGTCATCCGGAGTCAGCTGGGCATCATCGATTGTTTCTCGGATTGCCCGGACAATCGTTTCTTTCTTCGGCCGGGTAAAATGGTGGGCATCGGATGTCCAGCCGACGCCAATCACCTCCGCTCTGGCCTGGAGACCGTGCGCGGCAATCGCTTCTTCGGCGGCCAGGACAATCACTCCGCCCCCTTCCGAAACGACAAAGCCCTTGCGATCGAGGCTGAACGGGCGCGAGGCCTGAAGGGGATCGTCATGTGCCCGGTCATGGGCGTTGATTTTTATGGTGGCGTTCATATTGGCGAAGCCGTGAATAATCTCAGGGATTATGGGCATATCCACCCCCCCTGCCAAGACAAAGTCACAATCGCCGTCGCGGATCATTCGGGAGCCGATGCCGATGGCGTGGTTGCCGGAGGCACAGGCCCCCTGGGGCGAAAAGACCGGACCGGTAAAGCCCATGAGCATTCCCGCTTTCCCCGACGGCAGGTTGGCGCATAAATTGGGTAGAAGATAGGGACTGACTTTGAGACCGCCCCCGTCCCGCACGTTGTTCATGGCAATGCGGAATGAGTCTGTGCCATTGATGGCCGAGCCGATCAGGCAGGCCGTTCGGGGGGCCGTATCCTTATCCATTAGGAGACCCGCATTCTCCATGGCTTCCTTGACAACGGCCATGGTGAGAATCACAAAGGAGGCATTCCAGTTGTATACTTCCTTCTCATCGGAAAAATCGTAGCCCCTGGGATCCCAATCGGGGATTTCCCCTACGACATTACACAGGGAATCCACTTGGCACCGGGTCACCTTACGAAACCCCGACTCTCCGCGGACCGCCCGCTCCCACGTCTTCGCAAAGGTCTTCCCCAACGGAGTGGCGGCGCCATATCCGATCACAAAAACCCGTCTGTTCTTGGGCGCCTTCATCCTGTAGACCTCAGTGTTTCCATCATCCGTACCTATTCCGTCCGGCGAAGAACAACGCAGGCATTGCAGCCGCCGAATCCGAATGCATTTTTTAACACAAATTCCTGGGGAAGCACCCTGGCCCCTTCCGCCACACAATCGATATCAATCTCCGGGTCGGGAGCGTAATTGATGGTCGGCAGGAGGGTGTCGCGCCGCATTCCCTCCATGGCGAGAATCATTTCGATTGCGCTTGATGCCCCCATCGCATGACCCGTCTGGGACTTGTTGGCCGACACCGGAGGCATCCGATTCCCGAAAACTTCGCGTAGGGCGTCTACCTCAATCTTGTCGCCGATTTTGGTAGAGGTGCCGTGGGCATTGACCGCAGCGATGTTCCCCGGAACGAGACCCGCATGAGTGATGCTCTCTGCGATGCACCGCCTGGCCGTTTCCAGGTTCGGAGCGACAAAATGGTGGGCATCCGATGTCATGGCCCACCCCGCCATCTCAAAGGCCGGTTTCAGGCGGCGGGATTCGGCAAAGGCCTTGCTTGCAACCACAACGCACCCCGCGCCTTCCGACGCGACAAAGCCGCGGCGATTCAAGGAGAAAGGACGACTTGCCTTCTCCGGCGATTCCTCCGGCTGGCCCTCTTTGGGCCTGAAGCTGCCGTTCATGGATGCAAAGCCCCCCAAAAGGGTTTCAACGAGAGGAAAATCCACGGCGCCGCAGATCACCACATCGGCCATTCCTGCTTCGATGAGCATGGCGCCGATGATCACGGACGTAGCTCCGGTCGCACAGGCAGTGATAGTAGCGGTAATGGGACCGGTTGCCCCGGTCATGATCGATATCTTGCCGCCGACCATGTTGATACAGGAGTTCGGATTGGTGAAGGGATGCGGAAGCTTCCCGTCGGCAACCAAGAGCCTGTCGGCCTGAATGACCGCATCGAGCCCCCCCACGGCAGAGCTGAAGGTTATGGCCGTTCGCGGCGCCAGATCCGCTGTCATCTCGATCCCGCTTTTCTCCAGCGCCCGCCGGACAACGAGCATGGCGTACTTGAAAATTGGGGACGACCAGAGAGCCATGTCGCGTGACGCCAGAAAGGGGTAAGCCCCGGTATCGATATCCTCAACCTGGCCGGCGATTCTGACCGGGAAACGATCTCTCAGGGGAAAACGGGTCAGGGCGACGATGCCGCTCCGACCTTCCGAGGCCCGCTTCCACTGCGTCTCCAGATCGATGCCCAGCGGGGAAACGGCGTCATAGCCAAGGATGACCGGTCTGTGTCTTTTCATTCGTTTCGAGTCTCAGACATCATGATGAGCTTGGAACCCTCTACCAGGGGATGAATCGGTAGAGCTTGGCAAACATCTCATAAACTTCTATCCAGTTCTGTAGATCCCGAGTCGACTTCAGATGCGCACGCTTGTTGACCATCACCCAGCTCATATGGGCGGCGCCGTCTTTGCACGTGGCGCAGTTCCTGGTTGCTGAGGTGCAGCATCGGTGTACGGTCCGGAGATCAGAAGCCCACCGGACAAACCGGATGAGTCGTTTGGGCTGAGGCTTTCGGTCGTCCAACTGTTCGGTGACGGAGGGGCATTCGTTCCAGCCGAAGGGGCGCCCCAGCATCTTCCCCGTAGTGATGATTTCGTGATAGTACTTGGAGGAGATCACCGTCCGCGGGTAGGCATCGAGCATGGCGTCCATTTCGACACGGACATCCCGGAGCTTTT
Source organism: Syntrophales bacterium (assembly GCA_028718565.1). Lineage (GTDB taxonomy): Bacteria > Desulfobacterota > Syntrophia > Syntrophales > UBA2210 > UBA6078. The sequence goes on from JAQULO010000011.1 coordinate 21,154, forward strand.
CATCCGTCCAGAAAAACCCGTCCACCTGCTCATCATTCGTCAACAACTGGAGATGAACCTTCAGCCCCACATCGGAGATCTTCCGGATGACCGGTTCCATCCGTCCGACCTGCTTCGGCGTAATGGTGTAGAGGTAGTAGGCATTCGGATCTCCTTCATAGTGCTTGCTTGATACGGCAAAGGTGTCTCTGCCCCGCAGCACCTTTTCGTCCTCTTCATTTCCCCACAACGAAATACCCACCATCATGTCGGGGAAACGGTCACGCGGAACCTTGATCTGCCCGTTGGTCGCGCAAAACGTCGGCATCACCTGATAAAACGCCTCGATCCGATCAAACTGGAGGGTCGGCTCGCCGCCGATCAAGATCGCCAGGTTCACCCCCCGCTCCTTTTCCTGCCGGACAAAGGCGCGCCACTTGGCCGGATCCGTTTCTTCTATAGCCGCTTCATGCTCGTTGGATGAAAAGAAAAAACACCCCTTGCAGCGCAGATTGCACCGGTTGGTAACATCGTAGATGGAACTTCGGATATTGAGCGCGGAGATCTTCCGGTATCGCTCATGCCACGCAGCATCCAGTAACGAACTGACAGTATTCATAGGCTACAGGTCTCTTCTCAAAACAAGGTCCGGACTGTTGACGGACAACGGATCGCGGTCATGCCGGCCGGCATCGTATTATTCCGGCCTTTGAGGCGGCTCGACCTGCTCAGGACACAGGTTGTCGCTTTTTTTATAACCCATGACCCAGACAGCCAGATAGGTGTCGACATAGTCAAGCCATGACCTGAATGTATCCGGTTGTGTCGCGTGCCGGTGGAGGCGTGCGGTGACCACGGCGCTGCCGGAGGCGTAATGCCGACAGTCGTTGCAATCCGTGTCGGGGACGCAACACGCTTTCTCCCGATCCCAGGAGAGATCTGCCCGGTATTGGCGGAAGGATCGCCCCAGACCGATGTCCTCAGAAGGGTTCATGCGCGGGTATGAACATCCGTAGATCTGATGCAGACCGGACGGTTGTGTATGGGCGACGGCATTATACGTCGAATAGATTACATTTTCGGGATACTGCGCAAGAAGATCCAGCATGACTCTGCGTGTCAGATCCAATGATTTGAGATCGTGTCGGAGATTGCCTTCATAGCCGACAGGGGCCGAAAACATATTGAAGGTAACCTTGCCGCCGTGGCCGGCGATCATTTTCACAACCTCATGGGCCTCATCGATATTGTTTCGTGTAAACGTATAAACGAAAAGGGCCCTGGGGTCATTTTGATAATTATCGAGCTGCTTTAATAATAAATTTTTTGCTCTTCTGATGCGTAAGCTCGTACGATCATTGCCCCAGACTGAGATATGTATCCTGTAGCCGACCGATTCGGGGATGCGTATGAAACCGTTGGTGGCGATGCAGCCGAGGGAAACTTCTTCGTAACAGGTCTCCAGAATACGCGGGACGAGGGACGGCTCGGCCCCCGCCAGTACAACAAACGTAATCCCTCTTTTTTTCTCCTGGCTCATCAACTCCTGCCAGGCCTTGGGGTTTTCATTGCACTGGGCGAACTGTTTTTGTCCCTCATAATAGTAACAACCGTCGCAGCGGATGTTGCAGCGCGTGGTCATGTCGTAGCTCGATTCCCGGAGAAAAAAATACTTTCGCACCTTTTCCCAGCGCTCGCGAACCGCGGCGTCGGCCAGGATCTCAGAAAATTTCCAGATTCCTGATTCTGTATTGCAACGGGATGATGCCAGGGTACTTGTCTGATTCATCGCTTGACCACCAATCAACCGGTTTATTTATTTTCCAAATTCTGCCGGATATAGTCGGCGATCTTGCGAATGCTGCCGAGCTTCGGATAATCGTCTTCGTCGATGGCAACGCCATACTCATCCTGAAGCACCAGAACCACCGTCGCCATATCCATACTATCGACACCCAACTCATCGACCAGGTCAAGATCGGGCGCAAAGGCCTCCGGGGTCATATTTTCCAGCTTCAGCTCGAAAATGATAATTTCGGCAATACGACGAATCAGGGCTTCCTGATCTACACATGCAGACATCCACAACCCTCCTTGCTGAACAAAAACATGTTATAACAGCACCACATTCATCATTCCGGTGCAAGACGTTTCTCCGTTTACGGCAACTTTAAAGTGCCAGTCGAGACGATCCCCGCGATCCGGAAGCGTCAGGGATATCGTCAAGACATCCCCCGGCCTGACGGGCAGCCTGAACCTGACCCTTTTGATGCCGGCTATTTGAACTTGTTTCCCCATTTCTGACGCATGCCGACGGACGATATCACCCACCATGGCCAACAGGGCAACGCCGGGCAGAATCGGTGCATTGGGGAAGTGGCCGGAAAACCACTGTGATGACGGATCAATGCATGCTTCCGCCCAAACGGGCCCATCCGGTCCCGACCCCCTGCCTTGATAGGATACGCTGTGCCAAATTTCCTGCATGGAAGCTCCTATCCTTCAAGCTGCTAAGGGGGAACCTCTATCATTGTTCCAGCGAGAGATCAATATTTTTTCATCTGTGTGTAATGAATAGATTTCATGACCCGATCCCGTCCGATTTGGACATAATCGGTCGCCCTATCAGCTCGGCAGGGGGAATTATCTGCAATCCCTTATCCCTCAAGCCGGACAGGATGGAGTCGACCTGGCGGAGCCAGACATTGACTGCTGTCTGCCTCCTCGGTCGGATGTCATGAAGCATAATGATATCATCCTGCTTTACTTTCTTCAGAATCCGCCGGGACAATCCTCGGAGGCGCCTGTTGCCGAAGTCGTTTCCCCGGCAGGAAAAGTTCAGGGCATATAGTCCCTCCTCCGGGAGAATGGCGGCGAGTTTCGGGTTGGTGATGCCTACCGGGGGGCGAAAGGCGATCGGCGCAATACCGAATCGACGGAGCAGAATCTGGGTCGATGCGATCTCGCACCTGATGCGCCTGCAGGAACGCAACATCAAAAGGGGATCATGGCAATAGGAGTGATTGCCGATATCGTGCCCCTTTTCGAGGATGGCCGCAATGAGATCGCTGTGTCTTTCGGCATTCTCCCCCGTTACAAAAAAAGCGGCCTTGATTTCATGCCGATCCAGGAGTTCAAGAAGGGGGCCGGTTGTCACAGGGTCAGGGCCGTCATCAAAGGTCACGGCGACAAAGGCTCTGCCGGTGCGTCCCCGGCTGATGACAGGCAGGAAAAAGCCTTTCGTCGGGAGAAACGGGGCGATGAGGCAGAGCACAACAAAGACGGCCAGGGGTGCAATCGCCCATTCGGGCCGATAAAGGTACAGGATCAGACCGAGAAGGAGCGCTGTCAGACCGGTTATCATGGCCGGTGCGACAGGTCTTTTTTGATGTCCGTTCATCGAATCAGATTCTCCCACAGGGGGCCGACACGTCCCCGGGCATGGAGTTTTGCCATCAGCTTGTACATTCCCGGCGGCCCGCTCCCGATCACCCAGTTCGTATGTTTGGCGGCATGCGCCATCAAGAGATCTATGACGTCCTCCCGATCCAGGGCCGGTGACCAGTAGAATGTCGGTTCCAGAAGATTTTTATTGCGGGCGAGCTGCTTTTCATTCAGGGCCGTTTCATACAAGTCGGTATGCGGATAAATTCTCACCCCGCAAAAGACGAAAAGAACGGTTTTCTCCAATTGCACGCCGTTTGATAAAGTGGACTGCAGGGTCCGCTCATTTTCACCGGGACCGCCAAGCATCAGGTAATGGGCCACATGGAGACCGGCGTTTCCCGCAAGCCGATGGGACGCTAAGACATCATCCAGGCGGAAGGGTTTTCGATAGGCGGCCAACATGGGATCGCAGAGGGCTTCTGAACCGAATTCCACATGCTTCAGCCCGGCATCGGCAAGTTGCCGGTAATAATCGGGAGGCGGGATCGTTGGTGTAAAAAAACCGCCCCAGGGGATTGAAAGGCCGGCCTTTTTGAAGGCCAGGGCAACCGCCAGGCTGTGCTCATAATCGCCGTTGAAGGTTGAATCAGTCAGGTAGAGGTATTTGGCGCCGGCATCCTGAAGCATTCTGGCCGTGTGCGCAACCTTTCCCGGCTCTGTAAAACGGAATCGGTTTCCTTCGATATGGGGATAGGTGCAATATATGCAGCGGAAGGGGCACCCTCTCTTCGTCTGCAGATTGAGCATGCCGCCCCTCTCAAGATAAAAAGACCTGTAAGAATGATCGGGAATGTCGCCGCGCTCGAACGATTCGGATAGCGGACCAGGAAAGACAACGGGGCCGCTTCCGGTTACGACGCCGGGGATGCCGGAAGCGGGCTCCTTTTTCTGGAGGGCATGCAGCAGCAGAGGGAATCTTTCTCCTTCGCCGATAACGCCATAATCGGCGTCCAGTCCGGCCATGAATTCGCCGGGCAGGATCGTAAAGCCGCTTCCCCCAAGGACGATAATAGATTTCGAGTGGCGGCGAACGGTATCGATGAGGCCTCTGATCGTTTCGATAAAGGTTTTCGTATGCGTGTCATCGACGTTGTCGATGTTGCGGATCGAGATGCCGATCACGTCGGGGCTATAATCGTTGACAATAGGGGCAAGATTCTCCCGGTCTTTCAGATCGTTCATGTCGATGCTTTTTACCTGATGAGGCGGGGAGATGGCATTGATGACATAGTCCAGGCCAATAGGGTACGTCGGATAGGGCAGTGTCATTGTGTTGGTTGAGATGAGTAATACTCTCACTGAAAACCTCCGGCAACGTCCTGCGTGAATCTTTCCTGGCCGACGACCTGTCTGACTGCCTGAAAAGATCCCAGGACCGTTCCCATGATGCCGGGAGACAGCCTGTTCTGACCGGCCAGAAACAAGCCTTTGACAGGGAGACGGTTCAAAGAGACCGCCCTCATCAGCTGTGAGGCCGAACGAAGAATGCCGTAGGGCGACCCGTCGGGACTGTGCACCCAATCACGGACGGTCAAAGGGGTATAGCAGTCCAACACCTTCGCGTCCCCGAGGGGGCCGAACAACCGTGCCGCCGCCTCCATGACCTGATAAGCCTTTTCGGCTTTGCGGCTTTCATAGTCCGTGCCGCGTCTGCCCGATGTCGTTTTCTCCCAGGGCTGCCATTCCTCGATACCGCTGGCGGTTATCATGGACAGGAGATTCGTGCCCGTCTGTCCGGTACGCCGTATCTGATTGAAAATTCCACGGTACAGGTTGCCGTTTTCTTCCGGGTGCAGGCGATAGATATTGTAGGGCAGTGCCGGGTGCTCTTCGGCATCAACGGCCACATTGACGCCCAAGAGACCCTCGGTGTCCAGCAGGGTTGTCACTCTTTCGGCATAGGATGACCGGACCGCTTCCGGCGGCAGGAGGGCAAGAATCGTCTTGGGGTGAATGGCGGCAATGACGGTCGTTGCCGACAGGATGCGCCCCGATTGCAAAATAACGCCTTTTGCCCGACCCGCGTCAATCTCAATAGCCTTGGCGCCGTCCCCTGCTATGACCGTTCCGCCCAGGGAACTGAACCGGGAGAGAAAGGCCTCCGCCATGGTGTTACTGCCTTCGGCCAATCGCCAGGACGACATCAGGTAAGAGGCCAGTGTCATATAATAATAGAAGATGGGACAGTCGTTCAGGGGAACGCCGATAAGGACGGCCGGGACACTCAGGACAGCGATAAGACGGGAGGAACAACCCATCTTGAGCAGACGCCTGCCCATGGGGTCCATACTCTGTGGGGAGACGTTTGCTATCGTCGGGGACAACACCATGTCGAGTCCGGACAACACACGCGACATTTCCCTGAGATCACCCGTGATGGCGGCAATCTGATCGTACTCCTCAGGGAAGGCGCGGCAGAGATTGTCTTCAAAGGCGTCAATGCCCTCGGGCAGATCAAAGACAAAATCATCAAAGATGTAACGATCGATGATCCCGTCCGCACCCATCCGCTCGAGCGGGATCAACGGGGTGACGCCTAGGCAATCCCATAGTCTGCGCAGAGGCTGCCCCTGATCGAGGGCGCCAAGGTAATGAACGCCGGTGGGGCAGTCGATATCGCAACGTCGATAACTGCGCATCAATCCCCCGGGTTGGGTAGCGCGCTCGACAATGGTGACCGGAAAGCCGAGCTTCGACAGGAGGATGCCGGCTGTTAATCCGCCGATTCCCGATCCGATGATCAGAATATCGCCCGGGGTTGCATCCTCTCGCATCATGGCAGCACTTCCATTGCGGTTATATAATCACCGAATCCCAGGATCAGGACCCCGCATCCCCCCAATGGTGTTGGATAACGAGGGTGCGTTCCGGGTACCTCATCCGCCTTGACAAATGAAACCGCAAGTACGGCCGCAACGGCTGATGCCGATGCAAACTCTCCGGTGTATCGCCGATAATCGATGATACGACGGGGATAGCCCGACGCCGATAAGAAGGCATCCAACTGCCGCTGCCCGATATCGCGATGAAAAGCGGGAATGCCCACCAGGATCGTCCCGAATTGATCCCGGATTCTTTGAACGCCGCCTAATTGCTCGACGAGGTGCCCGATTCGGTTCGGGATATCTTGCTCATCAGTACCGGCATAGTCCAGACAGGCGGTGCGTATCCGGCAGGCGGATGGTGTCGTCTCCGGCCCAAGGTACAGGGCGCCGCCGCCATCTGAAGGCGTTTCGCTGATCGCAACGGAGGGATCAAAGAGGGGTGACAAGGTCGGGTGGTATTCGTCCGCACCCACGACGAGCAGAGGATCACGGTCCCGGCCTGCCAAGAGATCGGCGCTCATTAAGGCTTGCTCGAATGAACAGTTTCCCCCTGTGGTTGTCACATTCGGTCCGCCGGCTTTGAAATGAATGGCGACATGCCCGGCGGATGCGTTGTGCACGGATCCGATAAAATCAGTCGGACTCGTGAAGCGCTCATCCGATTCAAAGAGTTTTTCGAGAAAGTCATGGGTCTCGGAAAGCCCGCCCCAGCCGGTGCCGAAGAAAACAGACACAGGCGAATCGGTTGCCTCCTTTTCTCCGCAGGCGGCGATGGCCAGAGAAAGAGTCATTCGCGTCAGCCGTTTCATTCGCCGGGCATGCCTCTCTGAGAGATATCGGGTGAACTCAGCGGGTGGTACGGTGCCTGCAAATGGCTCATCCTGCGCCATGCGTTCGATTATACATTTGATATCACCAGCCCCCCCCAGACAGGCGCTCCCAAGGACGGAGAAGAAAACGGGCGGGGTTGCTGCAACCGTTGTCCCGGTGTTTTTCGATCGCGTGGGATGGCCGATGACGAGTACCGCGTTATTGCCGCCGAACCCGAATGCATTCGAAAGAGCGAATCGAACCGGTGCCTCTGGCTGTGTCGGAACCGAGATGGGGGTCAGGGGCAATGCCGGATCGGGATCGTGAAGACCTGTATTGCCGGGAAGAATGCCCCTGGTCACACCGAAGATCGACATCACCGTTCCCATCGCTCCGGAGGCGGCCATGGTATGCCCGTAAGCTCCTTTCGTGGAAGAACATGGTGGAACTGGTAGATCACCAAAAAGGGAACGGATAGCCCGTGCTTCGGTAAGATCATTATCAACGGTTCCCGTTCCGTGGAGATGGATATATCCGATCTCATCCGGAGAAATGCCGGCATCGGCGATAGCCTTTTGCATGGCGCATAACGCCCCGTCGCCCTGCGGGTGGGGTGCTGCGGGATGATAGGCATCACAGGATAAACCGCCGCCGAGGAGTTCGGCTATGGCATTTTCCGGAGGGGTTTCGGCAGCGGTTAACAGAAACATGGCCGCGCCTTCGCCGACAGACATGCCACGCCGGTTGAAATCAAAAGGCCGCGCCCCTTTAACATCGACCAACTGGAGGGAATCAAAGCCATAATAGGTCAAGCGGCAAAGGGAATCGGCGCCACCGGCCAGGACTCGATTCACCTTTCCTGAACGCAGCATCTCCAAGGCGATCTTGAGAGCTGTATTGCCGGATGAACAGGCCGTCGATACCGTCAGAACGGGTCCGTTACACCCCACGTGGCGGGCGATGTATTCGGCAACGGATCCCGCCGAGTGAAGTGCATAACGCCGGACATCTTGAATTTGACTCTTCAGCAACTCCTCTGTCAGGGAGATGCCCCCGGTCGTGGTACCGATAACGACGGCATCCGGCGCTTCGCAGGTGTCTTTCATGGCGTCCCGAGAGGCCATGAGCGCGAGGGTGTGTGTACGAGGCATATCTGTCGCCCATGGAACCGCGGTGATCTGGCCGACGGGCAATGGGGGGATATGGGATGCCGGAAAAAGGTGAAGAGGTTTTATGGCTGCTGTGGATTTTTGAACGGAGTCGATCGTTTCACCGATCCCCTGGCCGACCGGACCGATAATCCCCATGGATGTGATAAAAACCCTGAGACGGTGCAATCATTTACTCCAGCTTTTCCAGTCAAACCGTTTTAGCCCGAGTTTCTCCGGATAATCCGTTGTTAAAGACGTATTCCGCCAACGAGGTAACGGATGCAAAGACTTTTACACCGAGTTCCTTGTTGTCGATTTCCACGCCGTACTCTTTTTCGAGCATCATTACCAACTCCAGGACATCGATGGAATCTAAACCAAGATCGCCCCCGATGAGTTGCGCGTCCTGATCCATATCCTCAAGGGTGATATCGATCAGATTCAACGTCTCGATAATCTTCTGCTTAAGTTCGATAATTAATTGATCCATAACATTCCTCAATGCTTGGAGTTACGCTCCTATGACACAAATTGATAAAGAATGCAATCAAGAGTCCTTTACCGGCACGGACCTGATAGATGATTCACGGTGACACCAAACGATTATCCCTTCTGGAAGGGCAGAAAGCTCTGGAACGTCGTGAATATCTTATCGTGGCCATTGATGACTTCTCCAGGGATCTCTACGCAGCCATCCTTCCAGATAACTCGTCAGAGGAGTGTCCCTATACGATTGAGCGGTCCTACGGTGACAATGGAAAAGAGTATTGGGCATCATACCTTTATGAAGTCATGCCTGGCTAACAGTATCGAACAGCGCTTTACCCGGGTTAGAACACCGAGAACAAATGGCAAGGCCGAACGGGTTATCAAAATTATCATGGACATGTGTCATAAAAAGACCATGTTTTGCTCTTCCGCTCACAGAAAGACAGAGCTAATAGGCTTTATCAATTACTACAATGGGGCTTGTCTTCACAAAGGAGTAGGCGGACTTACCCCAGAGGAAAAACTGATTGAATATTTTATCCCGAAAAACTGTAAACAACGCTCGACTTTCTGACAGGGGTGAAATGAAAAAGCGGGACTGTAGCGGGACAGAATAACCACAGGTCAAAAAAGAAAAGGGCTTTTGGACTGTTTGATAATCCATAAGCCCTTAATTCTCCTATGGTGCCGGAGCTCGGAATCGAACCGAGATGCCCTTGCGGGCGGGGGATTTTGAGTCCGAACAAAACATATTTTTAACCCCTTGATCTAAGGTCTGATTTCTCGTAACTAGCTAAAAACAAACTAATTTATAATTCCATCTATTTCCGTCTATTCTATCTATTTCCCTTCTTTTCTGTGGAGTTTATCACACGGTTATCACATCGAAAAAGGGAGTATCAGTCCGTGTGTATTGCTAATTTCTTCCTGAAAGAAAGCATCCAACTTGTTGGCCATACAACATTTCAATCCTTAGCAAGCACAATTCATGCCCTATATGAGTAGGCTTATCTATTCGCTTCGGGAAGATCATATGGATCCGGTGCCAGAAGCGATTGCAGGTAAGTCGTCAGATTAATTTGCTGGTTTGCAATTTTCAATTTCCGCCGAATGTGTTCGCGGTGACGGCTGATCGTTGCCGTGGAAACACCCCGTAATTGGGCTATTTCTTTGGTTCGTAATCCATTAAGGATCATATTGCAGACACCAACCTCTGTTGGTGTCAAAGTGCTATAGTAATTTAAGATCCGACTTGTAAAGGGGGTTGTAATCTCTTCGAGGTTAGTCGTCAATATATCCAAGTATTTTTGCTTGTTTTTCGCTATGCTAGGTTTCAAAGCGTGGATGATAGGCATGACCACCTTCTCAATATTCAAATGAAATTTTTCATAAATACGTTTTTTTTCATCTTCAATGTTGGCAAGGACCACTCGTAGCGCAGCATTCGCTTCCTGTAGAGCTTTTCTTTCCAGTAAGAGTTGCCTGTTGTTTTCCTGCAATTCCTGCTCGGCCACAATTCGGAGGGCAATTTCACCTATACGCTGGGCTATTCCCTCCAATAAAGACCTTTCTTCCTTAAAGAACGGCCCGTTATCCGCCCTCGGCCGCTCTTCCATATAAATAATCATTACGGTACCTACTGATTTATCGCCTACTCGGATTTGCGCTGACTGTCGCCACTCGGTCCATCCGAAATTCCTGCTGTCAAATTTCTCACCCTGAAAGATGATGCGCGCACAGGCAACTTCTGCGTATCGCCAGGAAAGAGGGAGAAAGTCAACGAGATACTTCAGAAAGTCTTCCATGGAATCATGGTGTTGTTCCGCTAGACGCGCCATCTCATACAAACAATTCAATTCTTTGATGCGCTCTTGCAAGGCTATTTCGATGCCTTCTTTTTGCTCTATCATTATCACCCTTTTTTCGAGTTTCGAATCAACCTATTTATTGCCTATTTATTATAGGCAAATATAGTGCATTAGATTAGTATTTACAATATGAATTTTGTCAATTAGAGTCTTCAGGAAGAAAAGGTATATTACCTAACGTCGGAGCCAAGCGGTAGGATGCAAATATGGAAAGCCGAGTTTCATACGCATGTGAAAAACCAATTAACTTAAGCGATTTATGGGAATCCTTTGCAGAATGCCCCACGGCTTGCCGTGTCAATGAGAACACGGGGTACGTCCTCCTAGTGTTTTTAATAACCCCAACATCTTGATTCATTGATTTATCAGGCACCACGCAAAGAGATCAAATGAGGCATATGGGTTCCTTTGCGGTCGTTGCAAGCAACGCAGCGGCGACACAGCGTTCTGATGATTGGTTTATGTCGTAACCGACGCCTTATAACGCTTCAATAATTACAATGATAGGCTGGACGTAAATCAGCTAACGAAATTGAAAAAGAATTTACTGGGAGGAGAAAATGGGCGGCACGGGAAACCGGCTGCACCAAACGCTTCTTCCATTTTACCCATGTCGTTAAAGACAAATATTTCATCGTGAGTGATCCGAGATACTTATTGAGTCCTGCTCCTCCAGATGAAGGCAAAGAATAGAGAGATTTATATATGCATATAGACATACAACCAAAAAAGATACATGAATTATTTCGAACTGATATTTTGTTTCAAACTACTTACTGGGGCAAGGTCAAGTCCCGTCTCGGCTGGAAACCGGTTGCATTTGATTTTAACTCATCGACGGGGCAACGGGGCGACATGATGATCCTGATCAGAACCCTCACACGTGATTTTACCGTAGCCTTTGTTCCTCAAGGACCCGAATCGGGACCTGATCCGGAAAAATATGGGGTTTTTCTCGAAGCATTGTCACAGGAGCTTATCAAACACATGGATTCGACTGTTGCCTTGATCCGTTATGATCTCCCTTGGAAATCGCCGTATTCCGTTGACACTACGGATGGACAAGTCTGGTCCGGGCATCCCGCTCCACGGTTACGGGAATTACGCATGAATATCGGCACCCGTACTTGGCCCCTTCGGAAAGCTATGGTGGATTTGACCGTTGCCGATGCGGTGGTCATTGATCTTGTACGCACCGAAGAGACCATCTTTACGGCTATGAAACCAAAGACCAGATACAATATCCGCCTTGCGCAGAGGAAGGGGGTTTCGGTATTTAAGGCCTCTATAGAAATGCTGCCTTTGTTCTACAAACTTTATCTACAGACAGCCAAACGCAATGGTTTCCTGCCGAGTTCTTACCGCCATTTTTCTGTACTCTTTTCAACGCATGCCCACAATCCCGAATCATCTGAGATCCTTTTTCTCCTCGCTGTAAGAGGACAAGCTATCTTAGCTGGGGCAATCATTGCTATCTCGGGACAACAAGCAATCTATTTGCATGGAGCATCTTCCAACGAAGGACGCAACCTGATGGGATCGTACGCCATGCACTGGGAGGCCATCAAGTTGGTACGGGGAAAGGGGTGCTTGACTTATGATATGGGTTCAGTTTCTCCTGTTGCAGATCCAAATCACCCATTTTACGGTATGTATCGCTTCAAAACCGGCTTTGGCGGTAAAATAGCTCATCGCAACGGCACTTGGGATTATCCGCTTAATAGGCGCGGATATAGGGCCTTCCGCAATTATGAGGCGTTCAACATGAAACTTCCCAAATGATACGCACGATAAGCATAGGGGTATCTCAGGAGAAGATATTGAACATGAGTCGCCTATCCATAGTGAAGTCAATCAGTCAATCAATCAATCAGCGCGGTACAAGCCCTTGCTTATACAGTCCGCTTTGCCCGCTAAAAAGCGGGGGTTATTAACTGGTACTTCATATGTCTCAGAAACGGAGACGAAACGAGGATCAATAAGTGCAGGACAGAACCTGTTTAAGTCCAAGCTAAATGTTATAAAGCCATAAAATATATTAAAGACTCATCTGGTTTTTCTATATTTCCTTAAGTCAGGAGTCTGCCGAACTAAGAAAGAGAAATTAATATTTGAGAGCAGCTATGAAGAAGAAATGTGAATTGAATCCTCATTACTATTGCAAAAAAAAGGAGGAATTAATCACCGAAATCTGTCGGGATAATACTTGTCCGTGGTTTTTGAAGAATGAAATATTTTTGAATTGTACCTGGGTTGCATGTAATTTTGGTCCTTTTACCCTTCAAGATATAGCATCTATGATGGGTATAACCCGCGAAAGAGTTAGGCAAATTGAAGTTAAGGCATTAAAAAGGCTGCAACATATTACAAGAAAGGAAAAATTGCGTGACTTTTGGGACGAAACCGATAGAAATTTTAAGTATAGGTCGTCCCCTATAGCTGGCGGAAAGAACTACGGCCACCCAAGAAACGGAAAAGGATTTGCAAGTGCGAATTTGGTTTTTCCCGACGGCACAGCGGGGGGCCATCCCTGCGGCGGACAATCGGAAGAAGGGGGTAGAAAGAGGTGAAGGTCCTTGTCGGGTGGTGTGGGTGGCCAGTCTGATCCATGGGGTGGACTCTTGGATTATCTTGAAATCGTTGGGGTCATCAGGTGGAACCGACATCCTGGCAGTGATCTTTCCCCAGAGCTTTTCCGTCCAACTGGGTGCAACCAAACTGATCTTTAACGTGCTGGTTCTGGTTGCTGCAGCACTCCTGTTCTCTCTGGAAGCTGCTCTCTACGCCTTGATCTATCTCTACATCGTCACACGGATCGTCGATCTGGTCGTAACGGGTCTGCATAAGCGCAAGAGGTTCTTTATCGTATCCCCAAACGGTGAAACCATTTCCCGGCGGATTCTCGGCGAGGTCCACAGGGGCGTAACCATCCTACGCGGCAAAGGAGCGTATTCTGAACAGGAGAAGCAGGTACTTTACGCGGTGATCAATTTCCGGGAGATGCCGCGGCTCAAAAAAAATATTCGTAGTGAGAACCCGGATGTCGTTGTCGTGGTTTCTTACATCACCGGGGTCATGGGACACCGCATCGGTAACCAGATACAATGGTGATGGCTCGAGAGCTTGATTATCAGCTCTCGTGCGCCTTTTTTACCCGCATTCTTACAACGTGTAACAAGGAGCAACTCATGACTCATAAGCAAAATTCTCAAATGAAGGAGACTACCGTGAACGAGAGACAAATCTGTATAACAACTTACGACATAGAGAGATTGGAGAGTCTCATAAATACGATGGAACCTCCCAGAACCCGCAAGAAGCTCTTTTTCGATCAGCTGAATCAAGAACTGGAAAGGGCTAAGGTAGTTGACCCACAGGACATTCCCCGGGATGTCATTACCATGAATTCAGTTATTCGTATCAAGGATCTCGAATCAGGTGAAGAAACGACTTACACGTTGGTTTTCCCTTCAGATGCAAGTATCGAGCGACGGAGGATCTCTATACTTTCCGCAATCGGTACGGCACTTATCGGCTACAGTGTTGGTGATATCGTTGAATGTCAAGTTCCATCAGGGCTGAAACGTTTAAAGATCTTAGAGATTTCATATCAGCCAGAAGCATCCGGTCATTACGACCGCTAGAACACGCACGTTCCCTTACCGATAATATGCAGTGCTGTTTTGATGATGATTAAAAATGTGAGGCAGTGTCAGAAATGACCCTGCCTTTCTTGTTTTGTGATGGTTCCGACTACGGCTGACTAATGTAGTGTGTCATTATAACGTCTTCCTTCGAATCTCGAAAATAGTTTTCCACCCCGTGCGGATGATATGAGGGGTATTTACCGTTCAAAAGCTTGGCAGATGGAAAAACACGTCAATGGTTATGCGGTATGCTCATCACTATTCGGAAAGTCTGAGGGCAGGAATTGAGGTTATGGATTCCCTGAAGGCTCCAATTATCACAAATGTTTCACAATCACAAAAAAATAGGGTCACAGACCGTTTTTGTAGTCTGTAACCCCTTGTTTTTATGGTACCCCCGGGGCGATTCGAACGCCCGGCACACGGATTAGGAATTCGAAAAAATGTGATTTTAAGACAAATTTAACCCCTTGATTTAAGGTCTGATTTCCCGTAACTCGTTAGAAACAGGCACGAAGTAAATTCCATCTATTGCCGTCTATTCTATCTGTTTCCCTTCTTTTCTGTGGAGTTTATCACACGGTTATCACATCGAAAAGCGGAGTATCAGTCCGTGTGCTGTTGTTTCACTTTTAAAATAATCATAAGAATTTTAGAGCATTAGGATTAGTGGGCTATTTTTTTGTTTTTGACATTATCCTTGATCTCTTGATTTTATCACAAATCCATCACATTTCTTTCTCTCATAGACTTCTTATATTCATTGCCACAGCATCTTTATTTCAACAAATCAATATATTGTGGTATAAACTCTAATCCTTACCACTAATCAACTGGCAGGTAACTGTGACCGCTACCACTGAATATCTAAAAAAGATCGAAAAAGCGTACAGTGCTGGAAACGCTACTGAGCATACCCACCGCCCTGCATTGAAAGAACTGATTGAAAGCTTTGCCACTGGAATCACGGCCACCAATGAACCACGCCGGGTTAAGTGCGGCGCTCCTGATTTTATCATCACCAAAGGACAATCGCCGCTTGGTTATATCGAATGCAAGGATATCGGTAAATCGCTGGCCGAAATAGAACGCACCGATCAGTTGAAACGCTACCGGGAATCTCTGGGAAATCTCATCTTAACCGACTACCTGGAATTTCGCTGGTATGTTGGCGGTCACTATCGCTTAACCGTTCAACTGGCAACACTTGCAGACGGCAAGATCAAGCCGGTCAAAAATGCTTCAATAGCTTTGCAGGAATTGTTTGCCGCGTTTCTGACCACCAGTATCCCCACCGTCAATTCACCTAAAGAACTGGCCGTTCGCATGGCGGCTCTGGCCAAACTCATTCGGGATATTATTCAGACCGCCTTTAACGAAGAAGACCTGACCGATGACGACCCCGATCCGCTGCATGACCAGCTTGAAGGCTTCCAGAAGGTTTTGATTCATGATCTCGAGCCGGAACAGTTTGCGGATATGTACGCGCAAACCATCTGCTATGGTCTTTTTGCCGCTCGATGTAATTCGTCTTCTCTAGAACGTTTCACGCGCCAGAATGCCGGATTTGATCTACCTAGGACCAACCCCTTTCTGCGCAAAATGTTCGACTATATCGCCGGAGTGAACCTTGACGAACGGATTGTCTGGGCCGTCGATGATCTGGCCGAACTTCTGAACCATACCGATATGGAAGCGATTCTCAAAGACTTCGGCAAACACACCCGGCAGGAAGACCCGGTCGTACACTTCTATGAATCATTCCTGGCAGCCTATGACCCCAAGATGCGCGAAGCGCGAGGCGTTTACTACACGCCGGAGCCAGTTGTCTCTTATATTGTCAGCAGTCTCGACCATATTCTGAAAAAAGACTTTAAGCTCAAAGACGGCCTGGCCGACGCCACAAAAATCAAGATAGCCGGGGCAACCGGCAAAAAGAAAATAGATGTTCACAAAGTCCAGATACTCGATCCGGCTACCGGCACAGGCACATTTCTCTATGGCATTATTAACCATATCCACGATGCGTTTAAAGACGACAAAGGCATGTGGTCAAGTTATGTATCGCAACATCTTTTGCCCCGGCTTTTCGGCTTTGAATTGCTCATGGCTCCGTATGCTGTCGCGCATATGAAGCTGGGTTTACAACTCAAAGAATCGGGCTATGATTTCCACTCGTCCGAGCGCCTGAGGATTTATCTGACAAATACGCTGGAAGAAGCCCACGCCATGACAGGCCTGCCGCTTTTCACCCAGTGGATCGCCGAAGAAGCCAATGCCGCAAGCGATATCAAGCAAGATGCTCCTGTAATGATCGTGTTGGGAAATCCGCCTTATTCTGGGCATTCCGCTAATGCAGGCGAATGGATAAGTGGCTTGCTTCGTGGTATAGACACGCAGACCGGGCAAAAAACAGGAAACTACTTTGAAGTAGATGGCCAACCGCTAGGTGAGAAAAATCCCAAGTGGCTCAACGACGACTATGTAAAGTTTATCCGGTTTGCTCAATGGCGCATCGAACAAACTGGCTATGGTATTCTGGCCTTCATTAGTAATAACGGTTATCTTGACAATCCCACCTTCCGGGGCATGCGTCAGAGTCTCATGCAGACTTTTGACGATATTTACATTCTTGACCTCCACGGCAGCAGCAAGAAAAAGGAACGTTGCCCAGATGGTTCGGAAGATAAAAATGTTTTCGATATTCAACAAGGCGTAGCTATAGGTATTTTTATAAAACGGACAAACAGCAAGAAGGATTTGGCTACTGTGCGCCATGCCGACCTTTGGGGTAAGCGCGAAGTATTGGAGAAAGCCGATGGGGTGAATGAACTCGTCGGCGGTAAATATCATTGGCTGGCTGAAAATGATACAAAGACAACATCATGGTCGCAACTGCGACCTCAATCACCAATGTATCTTTTTATTCCCCAGGATATTAAATTAAAATCTGAATATGAAAGTTGCTGCAAGGTAACGGAGATACTGCCGGTTAATGTTCTCGGTTTTCAGACACACAGAGATTTTTTTGCCATAGATTTTGATAGGGATGCACTGTTACAGCGCATTAAAGATATGCATGACACCGCTTTATCTGATGATAGCCTGAAAGAAAAGTATAACTTGAAAGATAATAGCGGCTGGCAATTGTCAAAAGCAAGAAAACAGCTCAGGAGTGATAAGAACTGGCAGTCGAGCTTAATTGATTGTCAATACAGACTATTTGATAGGAGGGCCTGCTATTTTAGTTATGTGGCGATGGATCGTCCGAGGCGTGAGCTAATGGATCATGTGGCACATAGAGATAATTTTTGTTTGGGTCTTGGAAGGCAAGGTATAGCTGTAAATGACGATATTTGGTCACTTATCACCACATCAACATTACCAATTGATGCCAATATATTTAGACGTGGTGGCATAAATTTATTCCCCCTTTATCTTTATCCATCCGATGTTTCAGAAAACACTTCTTTTGAAAACATTGCTGAAGGACGCAAACCTAATCTAGCAGCAAAATTTATCGAAAGTACTGCTGCACAGTTGAATATAAAATTTATCTCTGACGGCAAGGGTGACCGAACAAAGACCTTTGGCCCAGAAGATATCTTCCACTATATGTATGGGGTCTTTCATTCACCAACCTACCGCAGCCGGTATGCGGAATTTCTGAAAATTGATTTTCCCAGATTACCTTTGACTTCAAGTCCTCAACTTTTTCGCAAGCTCTGCTCGATTGGCAACGAACTGGTTGCCCTGCACCTGATGGAAAAGCACGGAAAGAAAATTACCGGGTATCCTATCGCCGGTGACAGCAGTGTAGAAGCCGTGCGCTACACAGAGCCACAAGCCGACACCAAGGGGCGTGTCTGGATCAATACTACTCAGTATTTTGAGGGCATCCCAAAAGAAGTTTGGGAATTCCATGTCGGGGGCTTTCAGATCTGCAACAAATGGCTTAAAGACCGTAAAGGTCGCAAGCTCACCTATGATGATTTAACCCACTATCAACAAATCGTTTCAGCCCTTTCGGAAACAATTAGACTCATGAAAAACATTGACGAAACCATCAATGCCTCTGGTGGTTGGCCGATTGTATAGACAAAGAACATCGTCATCAGTTTTTTGTATATACAATCCTCCCGATTCTTTTTAAACACAGGCAAAGACCTTTCTGTCAAGGTCGAACGAAGTGAGCCGAAGGGAAGCCTTGACAGTAAGGTCGCTCGTGCTGCATATTGTCAATGCAAGGGGAGCATATGGCAGACATTGAGAAGATGGTACATTTTGAAGAATGGGCGAAAGACAAAACTTTTCTCATAAGAACTGCCGCTCTTCAATTTGCCCTGCCTTCTAAAGATTTTCATGATGCTCTGAAAAAGTTAAAAGCTGGGGAAAGAATGGAAGGCTATGATTCTCTCCCACCCATTGATGAATGGGTGAAGCTCTACAAGAATCATGGAAAAGTCTATCTTGGTTTGACAAATTCGCTCAGACAACTGGATAACAGGTTATCAGAGATTATAGATTTCTATGAAGAGTTAATGCTTTCTTTAGCTTCCTTGCGTCACATTACCCAATCAGAGTTTCAAGAAGTTGTGGATGAACTGAAATCCGAAGATCAAAACGGGATTTTTGAAAGTTTTAAAGAGAAATTTAAGGCGATTGAGAATCTTATTATAGAAGATCATCTGGAAGATTCTGAAACACCTGAACAGCTATCTGAGGGAAAAACTGAAAAAATACAAAAATTTATTCGCACCCCTGAGGTACTTTTCTTTGTAAGAGTATGGGCTCCCTGTTTTCTTCTTTATGGCGACTATCCGGCCTATATTCTTAGAAAGGCAAGACAGGGTGATGAAGAAGCTTTTGAAAAACTCTTGAGACTCGACAAGTTTCTGATTTATGAGCCGAAGATGAAGAAAATCTTTAAAAAGGCAACAGAGACAAAAGCAAGGGGAAGAATGTCACTTATTGCCAAAGCCTTCCGAAGTACACCCAAAGCAAAAATTGAAATTAAGCACATAAAGTATCTCTTCGCTGGTCTTCTGTCCCTCATATCCATAGCAATAGGGCAAAAACTTAAAGCTATAGATATACACGACCTTTTTGACGCAATAGCCCAGGATACTACAGGGGAGCAGATTGACCCTGACTTTATAGAAACACCTGAAACCTTCGAAAAGCGTATTCAGCGCGCAAGAGACTTCTGGAAAATACCCATCCCGCTACCGGACAAAAAATAATTCAATTTCTGTCCGGTAGTCTTGTTCGTTACTTTGCTATTCCTCCTTCTAAAACAAGGAGGAAAACAAAATGACAAAAGATACCAATCGAAAACCGACTCAACACATAGCCTCTGGCTTTGGGGATCATGAAGGGGGAGGAGCGAACCGCAGAGAGAGAGCGAGCTACCCCGAACCTGACCGAAAAACCGTAACCAAGGAAGAATGTGTCTCGGCTTACAACCAGGAAACCGATGATTTACTTCAGGGTGATTATCTTGAAGAATCCGGCATGGCGTTATCTGTAACACGCCATGCTTCAACCCCACCTGTAGCAGAATTCAAGTTTCTACTCTCCGGTATTGATTCACTTGATCTAGGCTTATATGTTTCGTGGGGTTCTGATTGGAAACGTAGATTAAATACTCTTGATAAAAAGAAACGGGAGGCCGGGAAGAAAAAGGGCCTTCTCATCGGTCTGCCTTCGGGAAGAAAATGCATTTTTAAGCCTGGCGGCAAGGCTCCAAACTACCGCTTCCATCTTCAGTTTGAAGCCTACAATCTCTTTATCGCCAAAGCTGCGAAGCCGGAAAAATCCCCTAACGTTTATCTTTCCATAAATTCAAAGACACTTTGGTTTGATGGTATTGAAACAGCCTTAACCTGGGTTACCGAAGACCTGAAGGCAATAGGCAAGGGGAAGGTTCAGTTTGTCCAGGTCAGCCGTGTCGATCTGTGCGCTGATTTCTGGATTCCCGGCGGCATCTCTTACCAGTTCCTGGTTTCCCATAAGGCCACCCGTACTGAAAAAGCAACCCTTCACACGGGTAAGGATGAGCTGGAAACCTATTATGTCGGGGATGTAAAGGCTCCCATCAAGCTTCGTATTTACAACAAAGGCCTGGAAGTCAAAAAGGGTGGAACAAAGTTCTGGTTCCTTGATCTCTGGAAAAGGGAATCAATAGAAGATGTCTGGCGTATGGAGCATGAACTTCACCGTCCCGCCCTCAAAAGGTTCGGGATAAATTCGCTTGACGACCTGAAAGAGAAACAAACAGGATTCTGGCGGTATCTCACATCAAAATGGTTTTCTCTTCGTCTTGAGGATAATGAAAAGACAGAGCGCAGGACCGTTCATCCCTTCTGGTGTGCCGTCCAGGACTGTTTCAATCAAGGCGCTCCTGACAACGAGTTAAAACCTGTGCCAAAATCGGTGAGAGAAGTATCCCCGGAATGGCACCTTTCCCATATAGACGGTTGCCTCTCCTCCTTTGCCGCACTCCTTGGGATAACAAACCGTGATGATGCCGTGCGTGAGTTGCTAGATCGGCTTACCAGACGCAACAACGGCAAGGACTTTGAAGCGGCCTGCACCAAAAAAGCTATTCAGAAGGGGACACTTTCGGATGGAGGTAACCGCTAATGGAAACCTTCAACGACCCGACACTTTCAGCCTACTTCCCCGGATTGGTGGATATATGCATCAATGATGACGGGGAACTGGTTTACGCGATCATTCAGGATGGAAAACTTGTCTTTACTCAGGAGTACGTAACAGAGACAGAAACCTTCTCCATTCCTGAAAAGAAACACTTCCAGTTTACTATTCCCCGTGCTTTGGAAGTTGCACGTTACTTTAATCAGGAAGATGTTTCTCTATATGATGATCTGCTCTTATACCTGAAACGGTTCTCGGCCCTGGACGATGAACAGTGGGCTGTTGTTGCTCATTATGTGTTTCTCACCTATCTGCACGATCACCCTGGTATTGACTATTGCCCCTATATTCTCTTCAATGCCGTAGCGGAAAGGGGAAAGAGCAGAACCGGCAAGTCTGTTACCTATGTCGCCTTCCGTGGTATCCATCTTATCGAACTGCGGGAAGCTACCATTTTCCGGTATAGCCAAAACCTCCACGGCACGCTGTTTCTTGATCTGCTGGACATATCAAAGAAAGCTGAACGTGGCGGTTGTGAGGACATACTGCTCCTGAGGGCCGAAAAGGGTGCCAAGTGCTCCCGTGTTCAGTACCCCGATCAGGGGGCCTTCAATGATACGGTCTATTATGACATCTACGGGCCTACGATCATATCCAGCAATGAACAGCTCCACAAGATACTTGAAACTAGATGTCTTCCGATCATCATGCCGAACCTTCCCGGCAACTACGAAAACCCGCGCCCGGAACTGGCCCTGGAGCTGAAAGAAAGGCTTACTGCCTGGAGAGCGAAACATCTCTTAACAACTTTTCCCAACATGGAAACAATAGAGGGTATATCCGGCAGGCTGTGGGACATCACACAACCAATGTTCTTTGTGAACAGCCTTCTTCCTGTCGAGCATCAGATATTAGAAGATTCAATCCTCGCCATTGCCGGTGAAAAGGATGCATCCAGAAAAGAAACTCTGGAAGGCCGCCTGGTTGCCATTATCAAAGAGATTACCGATGAAAACAATTTTGAGTGCTTAATGGAATGGAACATCAAGACTAACGATATCCGCACCAGGTTCAACCAGGGCAGACCCGAAGATCGGCATGTATCCCCGCAGTGGATCGGCAAGCGTTTGAAGAGTATGAGCTTAAAAAGCCGTAGCATCCACGGTTACTCGGAAATCATTATCACTTCTCAGGAATACGATACCCTCCTGAGACAATATGGATATGCAGGTAGGGAGTCATCAAAGCCTACCAACTGCCTACCTGAAAAAGATGAAGTATATCAAGAACATTTGGAAGAGGTAGGCAGTGGTAGGCATTCTGCACATAGGTACCCCCCTTTTAACTCTCCTGAAGAAAGAGAATTTTATGATGAGAAGCTGCAAGCATTAAAGGAAGAAGGTCGAAGAGCTGACGATGAAATAGAGCTTATGGCGCACGAAGCCCTGGAAGAGTGGAGGAAGTATGATGGCCTCCCATTCTGAAAATGAACAGCCAAGCGGATTCTGGGATATTAACGATTTGTCCAAGTATCTGAAGGTCAAGGTGAAGACCCTCTATGCCCTGACCTCAGACATTCCTCATTATCGTGTCGGCAAACTTATTCGGTTCAGGAAACAGGAAATAGACTCATGGATGGAAAATAAGAAGATCAACGATATCCAAAGAACCAACAAATCAAGAAAGATAAAGGCCAGTATCCCTATTGATAAACTGATCAGAAAGGCCATTGACCAAAGCAACGATGAAGTCTATAATCCTTATCACGGGAAATCAGACCGGATCGAGGGACCCAGGAAGGAGATATACAATGGGTCTATATAAAAGAGGATCGGTCTGGTGGATGAGTTTTTCTCACAATGGCGAGCAGTTCCGGCGATCAACCGAGACGGAAAACAAGAAGCTGGCCATACGGATCTTTGACAAATTAAAAGGGGATATAGCAGAAGGAAAATGGTTTGAGAGGCTGCCTGGTGATTGTTACAAGTTCAGCGACCTGATGGACAAATACATGACCGAGTATTCTGCGGTCAATAAGGCTAAATCGTCCCATAAGAGGGATAAATCGCTTGTTCGCAATTTAAAGAGCGTTTTTGGAAACTACTATTTAGTGTCCATCCGGAAACGCCGGTTTTGGGTTGTTTGTATTACGAATAAAAGGGCAGCGATATTTTGCTTACAGCGTTTCGGAGTTAATTTTGTTGCGTTGTATTGTTCTTTCTCAATTTA
>JAQULO010000012.1 GCA_028718565.1 Syntrophales bacterium
TGCCTTAAATTGAGAAAGAACAATACAACGCAACAAAATTAACTCCGAAACGCTGTAAGCAAAATATCGCTGCCCTTTTATTCGTAATACAAACAACCCAAAACCGGCGTTTCCGGATGGACACTATCTAAGTTTCTTTCTATTATCGACAAGATCATCGACAACTGCCGGTTCAGCAAGGGTCGACGTATCACCAAAATTCGTAAAGTCCTTGGCCGCGACGTTGCGAAGCACCCTGCGCATAATCTTGCCGGACCTTGTCTTGGGAAGACCGTCTGCCCACTGAATCTGGTCGGGCGACGCGATCGGTCCGATCTCCGTTCTCACATGGGCAACAAGCTTCTTCTTCAGATCGTCTGTTTTTTCGACGTTGTTGTTCAGCGTCACATAGGCAAAGATGCCCTGCCCCTTGATGTCATGGGGGAATCCGACAACAGCCGCTTCAGCGACATCGGGGTGCGACGTCAGAGCGGCCTCGACCTCCGCGGTTCCCATCCGGTGACCGGAGACGTTGATAACATCGTCAATCCGTCCCGTGATCTTATAGTCACCATCCTCATCACGCTCGGCGCCATCGCCAGAGAAGTAATACCCCGGGAACTGGGAAAAATAGTTTTCTTTGAACAAACCACCCTGATCTCCCCATAACCCTCTCATAATGCCGGGCCATGCCGTTTTGATGCAGAGCGCACCTTTTCCGGGGCCTTTGATCTCTTTCCCATCCTCATCAAGCAGCGCCGGTTTGACGCCGAAGAACGGAACCATGGCCTTCGCTGGCTTAATGTCAATGGCGCCTGGAAGAGGGAGGATCATGTGTCCGCCTGTCTCTGTCTGCCACCACGTATCGGCAATCGTACACCTGCCCCCGCCGATCTTGTTATAGTACCACCACCATGCTTCGGGATTCAGCGGTTCTCCGACCGAGCCCAGGACACGCAGGGAGGACAGATCATGTTTATCGACCCATTCATCACCTTCCTTCGCAACGGCACGGATAGCGGTCGGTGCGGTGTAGAAGTTATTGACATTGTATTTTTCACAGACGGCCCAGAACCGGTCGTAGGCGGGATAACTGGGAACGCCTTCAAAGAGGATACTGCTATGACCGTTGCAGAGCGGTCCGTACACCACATAGCTGTGGCCCGTTACCCATCCGATATCGGCCGTGCACCAGTACACGTCCTCATCGCGGACATCAAAGGCGAGTTGCTGGGTCATGGAGGCATAGAGCAGGTAGCCCGCGGTTGTATGGACGACTCCCTTGGGTTTTCCGGTGGAACCCGACGTATAGAGGATGAACAGCGGGTCTTCCGCGTCCATCTCTTCCGGTGTACAGTATGGTGCGGCTCCTTCCATCAGGGCCTCGTACCACACGTCACGACCATCCCGCATGGGGACTTCTGTACCGGTCCGTCTGACGACAATTTGGGTCTTGATTGAAGGACAATCCTCAAGGGCCTTGTCGGCATTGCCCTTTTGGGGAACCGCCTTAGCACCCCGGTAGGTCCCGTCGCAGGTAATGAGGATCTTGGACTTGCAGTCATTGATACGATCTCGTAGGGCTTCCGCCGAAAAGCCGCCGAATACTATGGTATGAACGGCGCCAATCCTGGTACAGGCGAGCATCGTGATGGCCAACTCGGGGATCATCGGCAGATATATGGATACCCTGTCCCCCTTCTCGATACCCAGGCTCTTGAGGACATTCGCGAATTTATTCACCTCGCGATACATGTCGAAATAGGTATAGACCTTCCAGTCATTGGGGTCATTGCCCTCGAATATGATGGCGGCCTTGTTTTTCTTTGTCTCAAGGTGCCGATCCAGACAGTTGTAGCTTACATTCAGCTTTCCGCCTTCAAACCACTTGACGTGCAGATCGTCACCGAAAGACCAGTCGGAAACCTTCTTCTTGTCAAAGGCATTGAACCAGCTCAACCGCTCTTCCGCCATTCGCGCCCAAAAGGTATCGGGTTTCTCAATTGATTCCTTGTAGAGTTTTTCGTATTCCTTTCTACTCTTGATGTAGGATTTTTCCCGTACCCGGTCGGGAACCGGGAAAACCTTATCGTAAAAATCTTGTTCATTAAGCTCAGCCATTGTCAGCCTCCTTGATATAAAATCACCCGCGCAGGGCAACAGAAATTCCTGTTTCTCAACGCAAGTGTCTGGTTAATAAGAACATAACACTGATAGCCAACCATCTAGCCCCGGGATTTTGTTTTTATTCCATCTCAAGCCTTATCCCTGGTATGCCCCTGCCAAATAACCGTACAAAAATCTCAATCATATGTTCCTTCGGACCTATGTCGAAGGAACATATGATTTCAAAATGGAGTTCAAGGCACACCCCGCTACCGAGCCCCTTCTTCCGTTGTTAGACGCGAAAATACGAGCTCCAAACAACGGCAAGTACCTCGGGGAATATCGCAGATGGCGGCTGCAATACTGGTACCCCTTACAAAGCGTTTATTTAATACTGTAAATTCGTCAGTTGCGGTATCAGTCTCAGTCCGAATTGCGGGTGGGACTTTTCCCTATAATTTGTAGGTGTTTGTCTTACAAGAATCGGCGAGACTGATCCACAAACCGTAAAGGAGACATGCCCGGGGAAGGATGGAGTGAAGAGGAAATCATGAACAGAAATCTGATGGCGCCGTGCGGCGTCTATATCGCAACGAGAGATCGAAATGAGACGTTCGAAAAAATGGTGACGTCCATTGAAAGCGGGAGTCCGGAATTGGACTGGGTCCCGGATCAAGTCCGGCATGACGGTTGACGTATTTCACCGCTAACTTTTCTGTGTGTCCATCATCTGGGGGAAACTGCAATCAAATCTCTTCATAGAATACATACCGGTTACGGCCCGACTGCTTGGCCTTGTACATGGCTATATCGGCATTCTTCGCCAGTGTGTCTGCGTCCTCCCCGTCTTTGGGGTACAGGGAGATCCCCAGGCTGGTTGTGATCGTCAGCTTATGACCATCACAGATAAAGGGTGTCTGGAAGGCATCCACGACCTTCTTCGCTATCAGGGGCACATCCTCACCCTGCTTGATAGTGGAAAAGACCATCAGAAATTCATCCCCCCCCATACGGGCCACGGTATCGCCCTCGCGCACCAGAGAGGCCATCCTTTTGGCTACGGCCTTCAGGAGCAGATCTCCGACGTTATGGCCCAGGCTGTCGTTCACATCCTTGAATTTATCCAGATCGAACATCATAATCGCCAGCGGCCTCTCTTCTCTGCTGGCCTGAGCGATTGCCACGCCGAGCCGGTCATTAAACAGGGTGCGATTGGGCAATCCCGTTAAGGCGTCGTGATAAGCCAGCCAGTGAATGGTCTTTTCACTCCTCTTTCTTTCGGTGATGTCTTTTATGAAACCCTGATAACCAATAATCTCCCCGGTCCGCTTCCGCCTGACTATACTCGTGATGAGAGCGTGAATGACCTCGCCGTCCTTTCGTCTAATATCCGCGGGGTAGTCCTGCACGTAACCCCTTTCCTCCAAGAGCGCCTCCAGACGAAGGCGATCCTCGATGTCTTTATAAAACTCGTTTATATGAAAGAGTTTCAGTGCCTCCACATCATTATACCCCAGAATATCAGCCATCGCCGGATTGCAATCGATCCAGCGACCGTTGATAGCCGTAATGAATGTTCCATCCCGGGAGGCCTCAAAAAAGGCCCGGTACCGTTCCTCGCTCTCCCACAGGGCGAGTTCCATCTGCTTCTTCTCGGTTATGTCATTGCCTGATGTCAGCACCCCCATAATCTTCCCTTCGCCATCACGCAGAATGGTGTTGTACCAGGCTATCAGCCTTCTGTCGCCTTTACTGTCCACAACCTCGTTTTCGTAGTGGGTCTCGCCGGAGCCGGTATCTGTTATGATCCTGTCATAGAGCGATCTGACCTGATACCGGATATCAGCGGGGATAAAGGCCTGAAACCAGTTTTTCCCGACGATTTCATCTTCCGGATATCCCAGGACTTCACAACCCTTACGGTTGATGAGCGTCACCCTCTGATCCTCTCCCAGAGCAATCATCATGGTAGCCGCCACGTCAAGATAATTTTGGGCACGATCCCGCTCCCGGCGTAAATTCTCCTCGCTCTTTCTCAGTGCCTCGAGCGCAGCCTCCCGTTGGGACTCTGCCCGTTTTCGATCCGTAATATCGCGATTGTTGGCACGTCGGCCCTTGAACTGACCGTCATTTCCGTAAACAGGCTGACAGAGATGAGCAATCCATCGTTCCTCACCACTCCGATTCACAATGCGGAACTCAAACTCACCCACCTCGTCGATACATGACTTGTGATAGTCATCCATATGACGCCGGAACACCTTCATGTCTTCCGGGTGGACAATCCGGGACATCAGCCCGGCATCCGCCATGAACTCCTCAGGGCCGTAGTCGCTGATACGCTCGCAGGACGGGGAAGCATAAAGGAGATCCTGCTGCGGGTCCGTCCAGTATGCCCAGTCGTACGTGAAGTCCGCCACCATCCGAAACTTCTCCCGCTCTTTTTCAAGTGTATCTTCCGCCTGCCGACGTGCCAGGGACAGGGTGGCGACAATCCAGGCAATGAGAAGAAAAATGCCGACCCGGACTGCGGCCCCCTGAAGCACAATCGGATCCCTTGTAAACACACTGACGAGGAAAAAGTAGACAAACACCAGGCCCACAGAGTAGGCGAACCCCCGCTTTCCATAATAAAAGCAGGCTATGATGAGAGGGATGTAGAAGAGGTTCTGGAAAATGATGAATTGACCACGTGTGAGAAAAAAAACGCTGATAACAACACACAAAAGCGAAGTAACCGCTACTGCAATGACAGGCCATCGATGGCTGAGGCTCATAGAATGCCGGGCAATCATAGGCCGAGCCTTATAGCTATGCATCAGGCCGTTGTCAAGGATAAAGAGACCTGGCGTTGGGAAACCGTCGCGACGCAGAATGTCTGGAAAATGGTGACTATTTTCCCCAGGTCACATCCGCCCTTAACTGATGTTGCAAGGAAAGCAAGGAAATGTCTGGCGGTAGACGGTGATTTACAATATATAAACAGGCAAAAAAGTAGGGGTCACACAGGAGGGTCTCATGAACAGATTCCAGGATCGTATCATTCGTGCTGCCAAGTTGGATGTCAACCTGTATGAAGAGGTTGAGGCCGACAAGGGGGCAATGGGTCAGGCTATGGCGGTGGTTGTCCTTTCCAGTCTGGCAGCCGGTATAGGAATGATCCAAACAGGAGGGCTCGGCGGGGTTTTAATGGGGACGATCACGGCCCTTGCGGGGTGGTATGTCTGGGCTTACCTCACGTACCTTATCGGCACAAAACTCCTTCCGGAGCCGCAGACCCAGTCGGATCCCGGCGAATTACTGCGCACGATCGGCTTTTCGAGCTCTCCCGGCCTGATTCGAATACTGGGTATTATCCCGGGGCTGGGAGGGGTGGTTTTTGTGGCTGGATCACTCTGGATGCTGGCGGCAATGGTGATAGCGGTCAGGCAGGCCCTTGATTATACAAGCACGCTGCGGGCTGTCGGGGTGTGCGCGATCGGCTGGGCCATTCAGCTATTGATCATGGTACTGTTGTTTTCTATCTTCGGCGGAGGCGCGGCGCAACCGGTTTAATCCAGCAGAGGAATCTCCTTCCGTAGGGGCGTGAATCTTCATTCTGCGTCGCCAGTGCGAAGAGTGATCAGAAAAAGAGGAAGCAAAAGCTGTGGATCTGAACTTGACAGGCAGGGAAGCTCTCATCACCGGCGGCTCCAAAGGGATCGGACGTGCGTGCGCCGAAGTCCTGGCCTCTGAAGGCTGCTCCCTTCATCTGGCTGCGCGTGAGGAGGTGGCCCTGCGCCGAACGCAGGAGACAATCGAATCAAAATTCGGGGTCCCGGTCACCATCCACCCCGTCGATCTCAGCCGGAGCGTCGAGGCCCGAGACCTTGCAGCAGCTTGTCCGGATATCGATATCCTGGTCAATAACGCCGGAGCCATCCCAAGCGGAGATCTATGGCAGATTGAAGAGCATAGTTGGCGCGAGGCCTGGGATCTGAAAGTATTCGGGTATCTCAACCTGTGCCGGGCGGTCTATCCACAGATGCAAGCACGCGGGAAAGGCGTTATCGTCAATATCATCGGCGCTGCCGGAGAACGGCCCCGGATTGATTACATCACCGGAGGTATGGGCAACGCCTCCCTCATGGCCCTTTCCAGGGCATTGGGCGCCCGCAGCATGAGAGACGGTATCCAGGTGGTCGCGGTCAACCCCGGGTTGATCAAAACCGAACGGATGGAAACGTTGCTACAGGCCGGTGCCCGAAAAAAGCTCAACGACCCGGAACGCTGGCAGGAATTAATGCCCACGGATCCGCCGCCGGGGGAACCCCGCGATGTGGCCAACCTGGTCGCCTTCCTTGCCTCGGATTGCGCCCAATATATCACCGGAACGGTGGTAACGGTTGATGGTGGCGTCACGGCAATCTGAAATGAAGTGCGATTCCCTTTTTGCAGGCGCCAGAATAATTAGCGGTCTGGTATAGTGCCCCCGTTCACATCCAGTCTGAGGGCAAGTCGTTTGTGTTCTTCGGGGGTAATCCACGACACGCAAAGATAATTAAGAATGGCGTCATCGTTCAGGCCGATCCGGCGGGCCTCCTGTACGGTGACCCGGTAAGCCTCGATCTCGGTCTCCCGGTCGACATAGGCCTTGCTCCTGTCGTACAGATCCCGCCCCTGTAAGTGTTGTTTGACGTGACACAACTCGTGAATGATGTCCAAATACAGGATCTCGTCCGAGGCGTCGCGCAGGTGCGGCCGGCCGATGGTAATGGAGGCGTCGTCGTTGTCCACGAACATCTCATACGGGAGGTCCGCGACGCATACCCCGGTGCGCGCGATGACCGCGTCGATCTCTTGCGCGTCGGAAAAGATGGCCCGCAGGATACCGTAAGTGCGGATATCCGGGAACACGTCCGCCAGGCGGTATTGTCCGAATTCAAGCCGACGGTTGATGCGAAAATTGTTTTTCCTTTCGATTGTTTCACCTCTTCTGCGCGCCGTGCGGATCGGCGTCGGTCACGATGTGTCGATATTGCCTCTTCGTGGGGGAAGAATAAGCAGAACGGATCCGTATGTCAATAAAATACCGGCCCGTATCTTTTAATGGAATCTCACCACAAATCCGGTCATCTTCAGCACCTGCCGGGTCCTGTGCACGGGATCTTCCCTGTCGGACATGGCCCTGGAATTGTAACCACCTTAAATAAGGAATAAAAAAATTTAGGCACGGAAGTTGCTTAATAGACTACTAAAGGACGAATTGCGGAGGGGAACGCATCCGCTATGGATATAATCATCGACAACTTTAGAAATCATAAATTGTTTACAAGATAAACAATAATAAAGTATTGATCGGTGGTTATAACAGGCTTGCTCGGGTATTCGCTTCGTGCGGTATCTCTGCAGGCCATTTTTTTGTCGGCCTCCCACCAAGCCCCAGGGGGCAGCTTGACATACCCGGTGTGATCCTTTAGAAGTTAGTGGCGTTTTTTACCGCTGTTTCATCCACGCTTAGCAGGGAGACCTATATGATATTGGAACAAACCGGAAAAATATGTGACAGGTTGTATGTCACGGGGCATCACTTAATGCCCGCCTTTCTCCTGGCGAGCCCAGCTCCCGTCCTCTTCGACGCGGGGGTGGCAGCCATGGGGCCTCACTATCTCAGAGATATCGAAACCCATCTGGGGACAACGGATGCTTTGAGGTATCTCCTGCTGACACACTCACACTATGACCACTGCGGGGCCGCCCCCTTTCTGAAGGAAAAGATATCGGGCCTCAGGATAGGAACGAACGCTCACGCCGCGAAAGTACTGCAAAAACCGGGCGCCGTGAAACTGATCCGCGCACTGAACGACAATTTCGTGGATGTTTTCAAAAATGTCATAGGGGCCGAGAATATCCCCTTCGAACCGGTAGCAGTTGATCTGATACTGAAGGACGGTGACGAGTTGGACTGCGGCGGCGGATGGACGGTGAGGGTTATTGAAACTCCGGGACATACCAACGACTCTCTGTCCTACTATATCCCGAGGATAAAGGCCCTGATAGCGGGGGAAGCGGTGGGTGTTTTCCACAACGGCGGCATACAGCCCGAGTTTTCATCGAGCTACGGCGACTATATGGCCTCCATCGAAAAGATGGCCGCTCTGGATGTGGATATCCTGGCTCTGGCCCACGGGCATATACTGACAGGGGACGACGCAGGCGGATATCTGGCGGATTCCATCAAGACGACCGTCTTATTCAGGGGGCGCATTGAGGACTATCTCGACCGGTTCAGCGGCGACAGGGAGAAGGTGGTGGAGGCCATCTTCGGGGAGGATTATGATGAGACGGTTTTGATGCAGCAGGACAAGAAGTCCTTCCTGCTGAACCTGAGGGCGCAGGTCCTGGTCGTGGCCGAGGGAAAGTAACTTTTATCCTTGCGATAAGCGGGGTAATCCCATATAAAGCTCTTGCCCGGGGGACGGGAGAAAAGCACCCGGGGTGCCTATTTAAAAATGGAGTCTCATGAACTGAGTCTCATTGAAAGGAGATTGCATAGTGAATATTCTGATTTTTGGACCAAACGGAAGCGGCAAGGGGACGCAGGGAGCAATTGTTCAGAAGAAGTTCGGGGTGGCTCACATCGAGACGGGTGTTATCTTCAGGGAGAACATTTCCAAGGGAACGGATCTGGGCAAGAAAGCAAAGGGGTATATAGACAAGGGTGAACTGGTCCCCGATGATATTACGGTCCCCATGATACTGAACCGTCTGAAAGAGAACGACTGCAAAGGCGGCTGGCTCCTGGACGGTTTCCCGAGGAACCTGGCCCAGGCGCAGGCCCTGTACGAGGCGCTTCAAAAGGAAGGGATCAAGCTGGACTATGTCATTGAGATCGTACTCGACAGACAGACCTCCAAGAACAGGATCATGGGCCGGAGGCTTTGCGCAAAGGACAACAACCATCCGAACAATATCTATATCGACGCCATCAAACCGGCCGAGAAGAACGGGGGCTTTGTATGTCGCGTCTGTGGCGGAGAGCTGAGCGCCCGTGCCGACGACCAGGACGAGGCGGCTATCGGCAAGAGACACGATATCTACTATGACACAAAGACGGGAACCACCGCCGGCATCAATTATTTCAAGAAGCGGGCAGTAGTGATTGGGGTTGACGGTCTGCCCGGCGTCAAAGAGGTCAGCGAGGAACTCCTCAAAAAATTGGGATAGCAAAAATCCGGAGAAGATTGTATAAAAGCCTTCCCTCATCAGACGGGAAGGCTTTTTACTTATCATGAAAAGTATACGTAACTTCAGCATAATAGCACATATAGACCACGGCAAGTCAACCCTGGCCGACAGGATGATCCAGCACAGCGGTGTGGTCGATGCCCGAAACTTCAAAAATCAGATCCTCGACAATATGGATATCGAGCGGGAGCGAGGGATCACCATAAAAAGCCAGGCCATCACCCTCCCCTACCGGAGCAAAGACGGCAAGGACTACACGCTCAACCTTATCGACACCCCCGGTCATGTGGATTTTTCCTACGAGGTTTCACGGTCACTCGCCTCCTGTGAAGGCGTTCTGCTTCTGATAGACGCTGCTCAGGGGGTCCAGGCGCAGACCGTAGCAAACCTGTACATGGCCATGGAGCACGACCTGGAGATCATACCGGTGATCAACAAGATCGACCTCCCCGCAGCCAATGTGGAGCGGGTCATGGAGCAGATCGATTCGGAACTTGGGCTTGATCCCTACACGAGCCTCGCCTGTTCTGCAAAAGAGGGAACGGGTGTTGAAGAGATCATGGAGGCAATTGTCCAGAGGATTCCTCCGCCGAAGGGGAATCCGGAGGCTGAGCTGGCGACTACCATATTCGATGCACAGTACGATGCCTTCAGGGGAACTATCATACACTGCCGCGTCTTTGAAGGAACCGTACGAAGCGGCGACATCATACGTCTGATGCACGAAGGAACAACCCACAAGGTCGAAGAGGTAGGGCATTTCTTACTTCCGCGCCAGAAGGATGAGAGCCTCTCGGCTGGCGACGTAGGATACATCATTGCCGGGATCAAGACCGTATCGGACGTCCAGATCGGGGACACGATCACCTCCGACAGGCGCCCCTGCGCAAAGCCCCTCCCCGGCTTCAAGGAATCGAAGCCCGTTGTCTTCGCCTCGATCTACCCCATCGCCTCGGACGATTACGAGGAGCTGGCGGTTGCCCTCGAAAAATACAAGCTGAATGACGCGTCTTTTGTCTATCAAAAGGATTCCTCCGCCGCCCTTGGTCAGGGGTTCCGATGCGGGTTTCTGGGTCTCCTGCACCTTGAGATAGTTCAGGAGCGACTGGAGAGGGAGTACGATCTGTCGATCATCCTATCCGTTCCCAGCGTCAGGTACCGCTTCACACTGAACGACGGCAGAGAGGTCTACATAGATAACCCTGCGCATTACCCCGATTCCATGTCAATCATGAAGAGTGAGGAGCCGTACATACGGGCGGCCATGATGTTCCCGGAACGCCATATGGGGGCAGTCATGAAGCTGTGCAAGGAAAAGCGGGGTGAGAACTCGTCACTCAGCTACCCCAGTCCGGGGCGCATAGAGCTGGTCATCGAGATGCCTCTTGCCGATGTCATATACGATTTCTACGACCGCCTGAAATCCGCTACCCAAGGCTACGGTTCCTTCGATTACGATATAATCGACTACCGGGAGAGCAAACTTGCCCTCCTCGAAATCCTGGTCAACGGTGATCGTGTGGACGCCCTGTCCCAGATAGTATTTAAAGGCAACGCCCGCGAGCGCGGCCTGCGCGCGTGTGAGAGGCTGAAGGAGGAGATCCCTCGGCAGATGTTCAAGATCGCCATCCAGGGGGCCATCGGCGGAGAGATAGTATCGCGCGCCACCATATCCGCCTACCGCAAAGACGTTACCGCCAAGTGCTACGGCGGTGACATAACACGTAAGAGAAAGCTGCTTGAGAAACAGAAGCAGGGAAAGAAACGGATGAAGATGGTCGGGTCCGTCGCAATCCCCCAGAGCGCCTTCGTCGCGATCCTTAAATCGGACAACACATAGAAGAACAGGGGACAGGGGGCAGGGCTCAGGAGAAAAAGGGTACGCTTTCCGGATTCCGGCCAAAGAGTTACGGAAGCAGTCTTATAATGATACCAGGAATTTATATACACATACCCTTCTGCCTGTCCAAGTGCGGCTACTGCGACTTTTACTCCGTCACGGAGGCGGGGAAAATCCCCCTCTTCACCACATCCCTCATACGGGAAATGGAGATGTATCGAGGTGTCTTCGACCGGTTCGATACCATCTATCTGGGGGGAGGCACCCCCTCGCTGCTCGGCGCTGATCAGACAGGACAACTCCTTGACGCCCTCCACAGAACATTTCTATTTTTTGACGATACAGAGGTCACCATCGAGGCAAATCCCGGGGATCTGAGCCCGGAGATGGCCTCATCGCTCTATACGGCGGGAATTGGCAGGATCAGCATCGGCGTCCAGTCCTTTGACGATGGTACGCTCGCGCTGCTCGGACGCCGGCACAGCGCAACCGAAGCCATAACCGCGATAGAAAACGCGCGAAGGGCGGGATTCGGAAACGTGGGGCTCGATCTCATCTACGGGGTACCCGGACAGAATATCAGATCGTGGTTGGAGACGATTCACACGGCTCTCTCTTTTGCGCCCGAGCACCTCTCCTGCTATCAGTTGACCCTGGAGCCTTCGACACCCCTGGGGCTCAGATATCGAAGCGGAGAAATTGTTCCCCCGGACGACGCTCTCCTCTGTGAGTTTTTCATGAAGACCTCCGAGACACTGGAGGCGGCCGGATACGTGCACTATGAGGTCTCTAATTTCGCGCGGGGGGACGAATGGATGTCGAGACACAACCGCAAATACTGGGATCACACACCCTATCTCGGCCTCGGTCCGGCGGCGCACTCATTTTCCGGCAATAGAAGGTGGTGGAATCACCGCTGTCTGGATCGGTATATCGAAGAGGTGGGCAGGAAGGTGTCCCCCATTGGGGGGTCTGAGATGCTGACGGGTGAACAACTCCGCCTGGAGTCCCTTTACTTGGGGCTGCGCACAAAGAGGGGTGTCGATCTGGATGAGTTTGCCCATAGATACGGGTGCGATCTTCTGCATGAAAAGGGTGAGCTGCTTCGCACAATGCAGCGGGAAGACCTCATCACCATCACCGGTAACCATCTCCGTCCCACCCGTGCCGGTCTTCTCCTCTCTGACAGTCTTCCGTTGCTATAGCCCCATCGGAAAAATTCTTTGACGTAGTGTCAAAACAGGCAGATCTGATCCATTTTTCCTTTGACACCGGCCATATCTTGGACTATTGATTGGGGTAATTTGGCCTCGCTACAGGTGAGTTGCCCCCGGGGGGATTAAGATTTCGTGAAAAGTAGTATCCTTTTCGTTTCGCTCTAAGCAAACCCGACAGACAGTTCAAGCACCAGGTCGTTTCCGTCTTGAACCTCCTGTGCCGTATCGAGGAGCAGAGGATGAAAAAGGAATTTGACTGGTTTGACAAGCCCGGCAATATCAAAAAACTGAGAATCTTCAGCTATGGTATCCTTGCCTTAAGCGTCCTGGCGGAATTTTTCGTGCCCGCACATGGCGCCCAGCACCCGTGGAATAAGATACCTGGGTTCTACGCGCTGTTCGGATTTGTCATCTGCATGGTAATGATCATCGTCTCAAAAGTGCTGGGACAGTACTGGCTAAAGAAGAGCGAGGATTATTATGACAAGTAACCTTCTGATCCCCGCATTCATATTCTTCATCGGCGCCCTGCTCCTGCTTGCGGTCAGGGGGAAGGCAAAGCAGATCCTCATACTTGCCGTACCCGTCATTGCCTTTTTCTACATCGCCAGACTCAGCCCCGACGCGACATTGACCATCCCCTTTCTACAGTACGATTTGAACTTCCTCCACGTCGACAAACTGAGCAAGGTATTTGGATATATCTTCTGCATAGCGGCATTCGGAAGTTTCCTCTTCGCCCTCCATATCGAGGGGAAGCTGGAACACCTCTCGGCCCTCGTGTATGTCGGAAGCGCCCTGGGTGTGGTCTTTGCGGGAGACTTCTTCTCCCTGTATATCTTCTGGGAGTTTATGGCCGTCGCGTCCGTGATGCTGATCTGGTCACGGAAGACAAAAAGAGCTCTGGACGCCGGTTACCGGTACGTCCTTGTCCACATCGTAGGGGGGCTTGTTCTCCTGGCAGGGATACTGCTGCATGTGCACAACACCGGTTCTCTGACCGTGGAACGCATACAGTCCCACGATATCGCCTCTTGGCTTATCCTGATAGGCTTCATGCTAAACGCCGCGGTCCCCCCTCTGTCCGCATGGCTTTCCGACGCGTACCCGGAGGGGACAGCCACGGGGAGCGTGTTTCTGAGCGCATTTACCACCAAGACCGCCGTCTACACCATGATCCGCGTCTTCCCCGGATGGGAGATACTGATATGGCTGGGCGCCTTCATGACGATCTACGGGATCATATACGCCATCATGGAGAACGACAGCCGGAAGATCCTCGCTTACAGCATCATCAATCAGGTGGGCTTCATGGTCTGCGGGATCGGCATCGGGACAACCATGGCGATAAACGGCGCGACGGCGCACGCTTTTGCCCATATCATCTATAAGGGCCTTCTCTGGATGGCCGCCGGATCGGTCCTCTACATGACCGGCAAGACGAAGTGCACCGACCTGGGGGGGCTCTACAAGACCATGCCCCTGACACTCATCTGCTGCTGCATAGCGGCTGCGTCGATCTCAGCCTTTCCGCTGACAAGCGGATTTACGACGAAGACAATGATCCTCCAGGCAGCCACCAACCAGCATCTCACTATCATCTATTTCATGCTCGAAGCAGCCTCCGCCGGCGTCTTCCTGCACGCGGGGATCAAGTTCCCCTATTTCGTCTTCTTCGCCAAGGACAAGGGATTGCGGATATCGGATCCGAAACCGAACATGCAGTGGGCGATGGTCTTCTTCGCTTGCCTGTGCATAGGGATAGGCGTCTATCCCCAGCCACTCTACAACATACTCCCCTACCCCGTGGAATACCATGCCTACACTGGACTCCATGTGGTAAGAATGCTGCAGCTTCTCTTCTTCTCTGGTCTGGCGTTCTTTGTCTTCCTGAAGCTGCTGAAACGGACAGAAACGATAACCATCGATACGGACTGGATATATCGGAAGGGCTCGCGGCTCGTGGTCTCTGTCGTTACGGGAATAGCCTCAGGTATAGCCCGGCTGGGCGATTACATCTTCGTACAACGCATCCCCCGGTATCTGGCCGCCTTTGCCAAGAGGCCGATTGGCATCCTCATGGATGCCTACCGGAGGGCCAACGGGGGAAAAATCCGTGCATCCGCTTCGGAGCCGGAGCTTGCCACGACTGTCCCCGCGGGGGTTTCGGTCCTTTTTACTATCGGGTTCCTGTTTGTCCTCGCGTTCGTATTCACGATGTTGTTCAGATAGCCGCCCGTACCGATGAAACGCAAAAAGCCTGGAGAGGACACCCCCTCCGGGCTTTTCTTCAATCCACCCTAACCCCGCCGGCAGGCAGAAGTGAAGCTCTTGATCTTATCAGAGAGTATCTCATGCAACACGACGAAGAACAGTATGCCAACGATCTTTTGCGCCTTATTATTAGCCCAATTCGACAAAATAACGTAGAATGCGGGGTAAATAAATCCGACAGGTAAACAACAAGACGATGGTAAAGTTAGTCAAATATATAGGCGTTGCTTGTGCCCTATGCTTCATAGCGGTTTTTACCTTGGCAAGCATGGCCATTTTTACCCTGAAAACCGATCAGGCTCAGATGTTCATACAGAATCAAATTAATGCGAATATTACCGGTTCCGTCACATGGGAACGCTTCCGGTTTTCTCTGATAAAAGGTTCTTTTGAGGTAACAAACGGTATCCTCAACGGACCCGCAGGAGAAGATCTGGCCCGCTTCGATCACCTTTCAATCACTATTTTGTGGAGAGCGTTACGTGAGGGGAATATTGCCTTATCATCAGTCGTCATTGAAAAGCCCAGGGTGATAATTAACATCGAAAAGGATGGAAGCCTGAACCTCGCAAAGATTTTCACTGCCGCCAAGGCGGATGAGAAAAAAATCGAAGTACCCCCCTCTGAGAGTAACACTGCAGGCCTGCCTTTTAACGTCGTCATTAAATGCCTTAAAATCAAAGAAGGTTCGGTCCTGTATTCAACGGCCGAAAACAATTTTCAAACGGAAATCGACGATGTAACTCTTTCGGCCAATGCAGATCTCGTCGGAGAGTCGGGCGGTCTTGCCCTTAAAATCGGCAACGGGTCCATCAGCACACCTGCCGCCACCGCCGGTTTCGACAATTTGGAACTAAAGATACGGTTAGAAAACCGCATGGTAACGCTTGATACTTTTCAGGGGAACATCGCCGCCGGCAATTTTGAAATGCAAGGGCAGATAGACTTTCGAAAGGCCTTTCCCGAAGGATTCTTTCATTCAACCCCGGCCCTTGATGCGACGACATACACAGTGTCATTTCAGGAAAAAGGCATTGATGTCGGAAAGATTCTTAAAGATAGCGATGTAAAGGGTCTCGTGAGCTCGTCATTTTCCCTCGAAGGGACAGGGCTGTCCCCTCAAACGCTTTTGGCGCGTCTTAAGGCGGAGCTAAGCGCGGAACAGGTTGCCGTCGGAATACGCGCCATACCCACTGATATGAAGGCTTCAATTACAACAAATCTTAACAAAGGCCTTGCCACGGTTGAACGGTTTGACGCCAGAGCGGGTGAGATAACAGCAAGCGCGGGGGGAGCCTTCGATCTTTCCTCGCGGGCCATCGCCGCACATCTCGAACTGGATGCCCCGAATCTTTCGGGTACCCTGTCATCGCTGGGATTAGAGGGAACCGGTGGAGGAACACATCTTATAGGGACCCTTTCGGGAACAGTCACCCGGCCTGTCTTTGAATGCAGCATGGAGGGCAGCCGACTCCGTTATAAAGACTTCATGGTCGGAGACATACGGACAACAGTCGAGCTTGATCAATCGGGAATACTGCGGGTTCAGGAGCTTACCATCGACAACAGAAATTCGGTGCTGCGCGTCTCCGGAACGGTCCAACTTCTTAAAGACTCAGCATTTATCAAAAATCCGTCTTTTCAACTTGACCTTTTCAGCACGGGTATTTACCTGGAAGACTTCATAGACGATGCGAAAGGCAAGGTATTACTTCGCGGCCATTTAGAGGGAACTCCTGAAAAACCCGAACTTGATTGCGACTTACAGACCGAAAATCTTCATCTGCGCGATTTTGGCATCGGGGATATTCAAGCAAAGGCCGTACTGGATCGATCAGGCCTTTTACGGTTACAGAAATTTACCCTGCACAATGGAAACTCCGCTCTGGCAGCCTCTGGAATGGTTCAGCTTTTTGATAATACAACCTTCCTTACAGATCCTCCCTTTCAATTGGATTTTCAAAGTAAATCCACATTACTGAACGACTTCACAGCACTGGCCAAAGGGAAGATTTCCTTCGCCGGTCACTGTGAAGGCACCCCAGGCTCTCCAAAGGGCACGATAGAAATCAGGGGCAATGGCATGGATTTCGGTGTCCAGAAGCTCAGTGGATTCAGGCTATCTGCCAAGCTCGACGGGAAGAAACTTCACGTTACGCCGCTTAAGGTTGATATCGCGCCGGGAGAAGTTATAGAAGGATCGGGATGGCTCTCACTTGATAAAGCGTACCAATTCAATCTTGTATCTAAAGGCATTTCGCTCCGTTCCATCGACAAACTCAAAGATCAGAAAACCGCCGAAGGAACAATCGTCTTTAATCTTTCCGGTGAAGGCGTGCTTGATAATCCCAGTCTGAGCGGAACAGTCATGCTTCATGACATTCAGATAGAGGGCAGAAAGTTTGAAGATTTAGAGGTTAACCTTGACGTGAGAAACGGCCTCGCAAAGGCCTTTGGCAGACTGAATTTCGATTTTGATGGGGCATATCACCTCACACAAAAAGATTTCCAGGTTTCCGCGGATTTTAAAGAAAGCAACCTCAAACCATACTTCGAACTCGCAGGGAGAAAAGATTTTAAGGGGATCGCCACAGGCACCCTGAAAGTGAAAGGCAACGCGGCTTCTCTTAACCGCATCGAGGCCTCCGCAGATTTTCAGGAATTCACCCTCTATTTCAAGGACCTTCGAATCCTCCATACCGAAAGCTTCGAGGCAATATACGGAAACAATGAGTTCACTATTGCCCCATGCCATTTTGAACTGCTCAAGGACGGACACCTTGAGATAGAAGGAAATGGAAAACCGGACGGCCCGATTTCACTCAGAATCGACGGGAAGCTTCCCCTGCGGATCGCCCAGCCGTTTGTCGAGGATATCAGCGACATGACGGGGAATCTCCTCCTCTCGG
This sequence comes from Syntrophales bacterium, assembly GCA_028718565.1. Taxonomy (GTDB): domain Bacteria; phylum Desulfobacterota; class Syntrophia; order Syntrophales; family UBA2210; genus UBA6078. The sequence goes on from JAQULO010000012.1 coordinate 17,553, forward strand.
CGCGGGTTGAAGGAACGCAGGCCGCTCCTGACATCCGGGCTCATCTCACCCTGGAGGAAATCGGGCTTACTGTGCCTGTGCTTTTACAGAAACTTCATAGTGTAAATGGTCTTATCGAGGTTACTCCCAAGACTGTGACCATCAAAGACATTAAAGGGAATCTTGATTCAGGGAACTTTGACATGAACGGCACAATTGATATCAAAGACTTTAAACCTCGCCAGGTAGATATCACCGTCACAGCCTCCGCTCTTCCTCTCCGGATTCCAGACATGATGGACTCGCTCCTGAACGCAAAACTTGAGATTTCCGGGAATCCTGAACAATCCAAAGCTCAGGGAGAAGTAGTCCTTCTTGAAGGAACCTATTACAAAGATGTTGATCTTAATCTTATCCAGCTCGTGAAGGAAAGAAAGCGGGAGGTGGCACCGCCTCCCCGTGAAATTACGTATCCCTTTGTAAAAAATATGGAGCTCGATGTGTCCGTCAAACGGCGCAATCCCTTTGTCATCGACAACAATCTCGCCCAGCTTGAAGTCAGCCCCGATCTGGTATTCGCAGGTACAATCAACAATCCCTTAATCAAAGGCCGCGCCGAGGTAAATTCGGGGACTGTCACATATTACAAAAAAACATTTGATGTAAAAAGAGGGATCATCGACTTCCTAAATCCTTATAAAATTGAGCCGACTATTGATATAGCCGGGGAAGCGCAGATAAAAAAATGGCGGATATTTCTTAATATATCGGGAACACCGGATCAGATCGCATTCAACCTCACCTCCGAGCCACCGGAAGAAGCCGGCGATATTGTATCACTGCTGCTCCTCGGCAAAACCACGCGGGAATTCTCTGAGCTGGGGGGAGGAGCGACTCGGTCAACGAAAGAACTCCTGGCGGAAATGATCGCAACGACCTTCGGAGAAGATATCAAGAAAACAACGGGTCTGGATATCCTGGAAGTTGAAACGGGATCTCTGAAGGAAGAAACGGCAACGGAGAGTATCAAGGTTACGCTCGGCAAACAGCTCACAAAGAGAATGACTGTTAAGTATGCCGCGGAAACAAAAGACGGCGAAATGATCCAGCGTGCCATCGCCGAATATCAATTTCTTGAAAACATATTACTGAACGGGTTTCAGGATTCAAAGGGAGTTTTCGGCGGAGAACTGCTGTTCAGGCTGGAATTTCGTTAACACTGTCGGGATTAAAAATGCGTAAAAAAAAGAAAATGACTTTTTTGACCTGGCTCTTATGGGTCGCCCTGCTCTGCACCATACCCAGTGCGCCCGTAGAGGCACGTTCAAAGGATACCGCAGACTCTCTGCCGTCAGGAAGCGGGCCGGTCATAACGGAGATTGCCGTACGGATTCTTGACTATCGTGGCGACCCCGCAAAGCTGGCAGCAATGGCACGGGATTTTATTTTTCTTACGGAAGGTGGTCACTTCTCCACGGATAAAATGGCAAAGTCCATCGACGCGCTTAAATTGTCAAGACTGTTTCAGGAAATCAATGTTGATTCCGATGAAGAGTCGGACCGCATGGTTCTCAGGTTTCAACTGAAACCTTTTCGATACATCAAAAGCATTACCCTTGAAGGAGTATATCCTCTTTTTGAACGCGATGTTTTCAATGTCATGACAATGTATCCCGGTGGCATATTTGCTCAGGACGAGCTTTCCCGGCAAACACAGCTAATCGAAAACCGTTATAAACAGGAAGGATTCGTAGAACCCCTTGTTTCCGTGACGTCGGATGAAGACGTGAAAGACGGCAGTTTCGTTGTCCATGTAAAAATAGAGAAAGGTCATTACTACCGACTTGACAAAATCGACATTGATGGGAATCAGACATATTCGGACGCCACGGTCATGACAAAAATGAAGGCCTGGCGGGATAATTTTTTCCCAGCGATCGGGGGACGCTTCATTGAAGGTAATTTAAAACAGGATATCAAAAATCTTGTCCAGTTTTACCGGGACAATGGTTACTTTGATGTTCAGATCAGCCACACGGTATCAAAAGACCCGGAGTCCGGCGACGTTTTCGTTGCACTGACGATTGCCGAAGGGGTGCAATACAAAATTGATTTCTCAGGCAACACGGAGTTCCAAGATCGCACCTTGAGAAAAGAACTCGTTTTTTTCTCGGAGGGAAATATCAATAACCGGGGGCTGAAGAAGAGTATCAAAAAGATCAAGGAGATGTATGAGGAAGCAGGATACCTGGAAGCGACCGTAACAACCGGCAACCGGCAATCCACCGATGATACTGAGCCTGCCAGGGTGATACGGTTTATTATCGATGAAGGACCTCGCTTTATTGTGAAATCGATTCAGATATCAGGAAACCTTTCTATCGAGGAAGAAAGAATCCTTAAACAGATGCTGACCCGTGTTGCAGGCGTCCGTGATAAGGGCTTGTATGTTCCGAAAGTTCTGGAGGCAGACCTCTTTGCCATAAAATCGCTGTACCTCAAGGAGGGGTACATGGATACGGAGGTAAAGGATGACGTCAGTCTGAGTGAAGATAAACAGGATGTCGCGATTATCATCACCATTAACGAGGGAATTCGGACCATCGTATCGGAATTGAGGATTACTGGACTCAACACCGTAGAAGAAGCAACGGCCATGAATGCCCTTGCCTTGAAACAGGGAGAACCTTTCAGAAAATACAGCATAAAAGATGACGAAAATGCCATCTCGGCCCTTGTTTCCGAACAGGGGTATCCCCACGTCACCGTCAAAGGCGAGGCGCTGATAAGTTCCGATAAATCAGAAGCCCGGGTCACATACAACGTGAATGAGGGCCCCTATGTTGAAATGGGCAACGTCTATTATACGGGAAATTTTAGGACCCGCGAATCTATTCTGAAAAATGAGCTTGAACTCGAAACCGGGAAACCCTTTTCGCTGGTCAAAGTACTCGAAGGGCAGCGTAATGTCAGGAACATGGACATCTTTCAGAGTGTCAGCTTTAAAACAATGGGCCTCAAAGAAGAAGCGGATCGCGTGAATCTTCTGGTGGATGTTGAGGAAAAGAAACCCTATTTTATTGAGGCAGGCGCGGGGTATGAATCCGAAAGAGGTTTCTTCGCCCATTCAAAAACGGGAGATCATAATCTCTTCGGAACAAACAAAAATACGTGGATGGGCGGCGAAATGAGTCAGATAGGGTATCGGGCGGACACGGGTCTGAACGAACCCAGGCTTTTCGGATCACACACTTCAGCCACACTAGCCCTATTTACGGAACGGCGGGAGGAATTCAATCAGGATTTCGGAACACAGACATACGGCTCTTCATTGATGTTTTCCCACAAATTTTTTGCGAACACAACGACAGGGCTGGGGGTTCGTTACGAAAGGCGGGAACAGTTTCTTCGTGACGGGGCAGAAAGCGCCCTTCAGGCAAATGAAGCTGACGAATTCGTACCCAGAAGCATTCTTGTCACGACACCGTCTATACGCTACGACAGCAGAAATTCCTTTATCCGCCCGCAGACTGGAGTACTCTCCTCATTCTCCGTAGATATTTCAAAAGGCATTCAGAACTCTCTGGATGATTTTTTGCGTTACCGTCTCGACGTGCGCTATTTTCTCACACCGCTTAAAAGGCTGACCTTTGCCCTGCTTGGCCGCGGCGGCTATATACAAACATATGGTTCTGCGGGAAAGGTTCCCGATGATCAGCTTTTCTTTCTTGGGGGGACCATGGATGTGCGGGGGTTCAGTGAAAATATGCTCAGATTCGGTGCAAACAGCAATCCCCAGGGAGGAAGGGCGTCCCTTGCGTGCAGCGTGGAAGCACGGATTAACCTCGGCCGTAATTTTGAACTTCCGTGTTTTTTTGATACGGGAACCGTAGAAGACTCTCTTGGAGCAATCGGCTCAGGCAACTTCCGATCTTCTATAGGGATGGGATTACGATACATAACACCCATCGGCCCTATCGGTATACTTTACGGAATTAAACTTAATCCCAGAGAGGAGGAAAGCCGCGGTCGGTTTCACTTCTCGATAGGCTATACCTTCTAGGCAGCCCAAGAGATCCCCCTTCTTCTCACATTGTCACGATCAGACTCCGCTTTTCCCCCTTTACCATGAATAAACACGTTTTACGGTCCAGCCCCGGTAACGACTCTCGCCTGCCGGGCAAACAATAAAACTTCACCCTGGGAGCCCGGCGCCAGGATTTGCATATACCTGTTTGGCAGGTCTCTCTATAGGCGCCAGTAAACAATCAATACCCTATCACCCGTCTCTCCTATTGAAGGAAAGGTCCTTCGAGCGATCCCCTATAGTCAACACCTAAGCGAAAAATCTGCGCTTAACGTATCGAAAACACTCAAAAATACTACTTTAGTAGTATTTACAGCGGGTTTTGAATCTGAGACAACGGGAGCCAAGGTATGGATACAAAAAATGGCAAGGGCGGCAAAAGAAAAAAATAAATTGATAGGAGGAATCATAAAATGAAAAAGCTATTATTATGTTTGGTAATGTTGGTCTTAAGTATGTCCGGGATGGCCGGAGCCACAGTGTATACTACTAACGGGTTGAACTATTTGGACGGTTCGAGTTGGTACACGTGGGGTATAAATCAGACCATACCGGAAGGTGAGACCATTCAGAGCGCCTCATTAACCTTTTCGGGTATCTATGCTCCTTATGCAACCGATACCTTATACGTTGATCTCCTCAATTCCGTTACTCCGGCCGGTGTAAGCTCGATAAGCGGTAGCGATGTCGGAGATCATTTCGCCGGCATGGGTACCTCCTTGTTTGTCTATCAAGATGTCACACCCTATCACCCGGATACCCTGACTTATATATTCGGCGATACGCAGATTACCGCACTGAATGATTATGCCAGTGATGGAAATTTCGGCTTTGGACTCGATCCCGATTGCTGGTTTAAGAGCAGCGGCGTGTCGTTCAATGTCGCGACGACATCAGGAGGAGCACCCGTCCCCGAGCCGACCACCATGCTGCTCCTCGGGTGCGGTCTTGCGGGTCTGGGGTTTGTGAGAAGGAAAAAGAGCTGAAATAATAATGGTATACATTTGTTTCAAACGCCCACCGATCTTCAATCGGTGGGCGTTCTTTTATTGCGCCTCTTACCGCTTCCGGTACTCTTTCTTGCCACCTGGGATGCCTTCGCTGTCATTCTTCAAAACACCGAGCAGAGATCTCAACCCTAGTCTTCTTTCGCCTGTTTCTTTTCTTTCTTCTTCTCCAGCTTCTTTTCTAGTTTCTGCTGGCGTTTGCTCGCCTCGAGAGACTCCTCCGCGACCTTTGCCTCCTTGGTCTTTTCTTCCTTGGGAAGGGCCATCTTCTCGGCCTTGATCCTTGCCATATCCTCGACCTTATTCTGCTTTTTGTCTATAACGGCAATCCTGACCCCAATCTTCCGCATTTCAGCCCGTATCTTCCTGACGGAAGCGTCCTTCGATATCTCCCCACGATCGAGGCCACGTTCGTTCAGAACCTCCAGGCGACGCGCCAGCTCGCCTTCCCAGTGAGCCTTCTGTGTATCCCTTGCAATCTTATCTTTAGAAGCCATACATTCCTCCCTGTTGTAATCTCTTCCTCGTAGCATTCCTTTTACGGAACAGCGAACGCCACGCCAATCTGCCACAGACAACGGGTTAAAGTCAACAGGAGAAACATATCCCAAAGCTGACGCTCCCCTTTTTCAGGGCACACAACCTCTCTCCTCGGCTTATCAAAGGTATAAAGATTGATAAAGGGATTGGATGCCGGGCATGGCGTCCCAGAGATTCCGCCAAGGCAATTTGGAACTAGCGAGAAGGACCGCTGTCCATGTTTTCTACTGTTTTCCGGTCGTGTTTTACCGAATCCACCTGAGGAAGCACCAGTGGTGGCCGCCCTGATCGCGCCCGTATCCAGTTGACAGCCCCAAACACCGTGGGCTGCCTGATAGTCCGTAGCGCAAGCAAACGCTTCCCCGGAAAACTCATCAGCATGATACCGATCAGAATGGTTAAGATTCCCTGCCCGGGGATGAACAGCATGACGATACCGGCCATAACAAACACAGCACCCGCAAGGTTTCTTACTATAAGATACAGAAGGCGTGCCGGAGAATTTTCATAACGCCGCGGGAAGTGTCTTTCTGAACGAAGGAAATAATCCTCAGGAATGCGGGCGACTAAAAAGGGCAGCGCCGCAACCGTTCCGATAAAGGTAACCAGAGAAACAACGGATGCTCCCCAGAGCAGCGAACTATGGCATCTTGCCCATGCAAATAATGCCGTTACAATATTCACGATATCGACTGCTCCTTCTTTGAAATTATTGTCGTGTATGAGTTGAGTCGCTACACAGCCTTACTTTATTCAAAACTGCTACTGATCAGTTCCGCCAAGGCTTCGGCATCGTTTTTCTCAACCAGATATTTGATGCGGGAGAGGCTCTGTTCGTAGGTTGCAATGATCTTGAGGATATCCCGGTTTCCGGTGATGATATCCGCATAGAGCCGGGGGTTGTTGGTGCAGGTCTTTTCGATAATGGCTAGTTTCGTATCGAAGAAGGGGGTGGTGAAGTTCTTCAGTTCGGCAAGGTCCACGCCGGTTTCTTTCAGGGCAAGTCCCATCGTGATGGTATCCAGGTGGTTCAGGCCCTGGATGATAGACATCATCCGGTCGTGCTTCTCGGGCGTTACCTCAAATACATTGGCGCCCCTCTTGCGGAAGAGATCATCCGGCCAGCCGTACCATTTGTCTATCCTGGCGGGACACATGGCTATGTTTCGTCCCTTGATCGACGGAACATCCGGACCGAAGAGGGGGTGGCACCCCATAACCTCCGAGCTGGAGCATCTGAGCATATCCCTGACCGGCCCTTCTTTCAGAGATGTAAAGTCCATGAGGAGGGAACCCTCTTTCATCTTCGGGCCCACCTGTTCAATGACCGCGGCGGTGGCATTGATCGGCACGCTGACGATGACTACCCGGCAGGTCCGGGTCATCTCATCAAGCCTCATGCCGACCGTTCTTCCCGACACATGGACGGTGTAACCTTCCCCCCTGAAGAAGTCGGCGAACCATCTCCCGATGCCGCCGGTGCCGCCTATAATGCCTATCTCGAATGCTTCCATCAGTTCCCGTTTCGTACGCGTTTTATGTTCCCGGCCGTGTGTCTGAAATGGCCTGCTTGACTTCCTTAGCATAACCGGCAACGATATTCACCATGTTATTTGTGCCGCTGTTTTCTTCGATCAGGCGGACGAAGGCGCTGCCGATGACGATACCATCGGCGTGAGGCGCGATCTCACGGGCCTGCTCGGGGGTGGATATGCCGAACCCGACGGCGACCGGCAGCGTGGTTACGGCTCGTATCCTTTCTACATCTCTTTTAATATCGGAAACCTGCGGCTTCGCGGTCCCGGTGACCCCGGTGATGGAGATATAGTAGAGAAATCCTCCGGCATCTCGCGCAATCTTCCGGATCCTTTCGTCGGTGCTCGTCGGTGCGATGAGGGAGATGCAATCGATCCCCGCCCGGTCCGTGTATTTCTTCAGTTCTTTGGACTCCTCCGGGGGCAGGTCAACGACCAGTATCCCGTCGACACCGACCTCCCGCGCCCTCTTCGCGAAGCGCTCATTCCCGTAGCTGAGAATCGGGTTGTAATAGCCGAAGAGGACTATCGGTATCTCGCTGACATCTCTGACCGTCTCTATCATGTCCAGGATGCCGGAGAGGGTTGCCCCAGCCTTGAGGGCCCGATGGGACGCGGCCTGGATGATGGGACCATCGGCCGTGGGGTCGGAGAATGGGACACCGATCTCGAGGATATCGACCCCGGCGCGATCCAGCCCCAGTATGATTTCTTTCGTTGTCTCCAGACTCGGATCTCCCGCTGTCAGGTAGGCGATAAGGGCCTTTGACCTCTCTTCCTTTAACGTGCTGAACTTCTCTTCGATCCTGCTCACAGCCTTCCGCCCTCCCCTCTTTCTTCAATGATGCCCAGATCCTTGTCTCCTCTGCCGGACAGGTTGACAACAATGATCTTTTCCCGGTCCAGCGTGGGGGCGAGCTTCATCGCGTAGGCGATGGCATGCGCGCTTTCCATGGCGGGAATAATTCCCTCGCATCGAGACAGAAACATGAAGGCCTCAAGGGCCTCATCGTCGTCTATCGTCACGTAGCCGGCCCTGCCCGTTTCGTGGAAGTGGCTGTGCTCCGGACCTATGCCGGGATAGTCGAGACCGGCCGCGATAGAGTAGGCATCATATATCTGGCCGCTCTCGTTCTGGAGCAGATATGTCTTGTTCCCGTGCAGGACTCCGATCCTCCCCGCCGATATGCTTGCCGCATGTTTCCCTGTCGCAATGCCGAACCCCGCGGCCTCCACACCGACAAGTTCGACACCCGGATCATTCCGGAAGGGCCAGAAGATGCCCATGGCGTTGCTCCCTCCGCCCACACAGGCGACCAGAACATCGGGGAATCTCCCCTCATGTTTCAATATCTGCCGCTTCGTCTCTCTGCCTATCACGGTCTGAAAATCCCGGACCATCATCGGATAGGGGTGGGGACCCGCCGTGCTGCCAATGATATAGAAGGTGTCTTTTACTTGGGAAACCCACCGGCGCATCGCCTCGTTCATGGCGTCCTTCAGCGTGCCGGTACCAGACGATACGGGGACGACTGTTGCGCCAAGGATTTTCATCCGCAAGACATTGGGCGCCTGCCTGTGGATATCCTCCTCACCCATGAATACTTGGCATTCCATCCCGAAGAGGGCCGCAGCCGTGGCGGTCGCCACGCCGTGCTGACCGGCCCCTGTCTCAGCCATTACTTTGGTTTTTCCCATTCTGCGCGCGAGGAGGGCCTGCCCCAGGGTGTTGTTGATCTTGTGAGCCCCCGTGTGGTTGAGATCCTCCCGCTTCAGGTAAATTTTTGCGCCCCCCATCTTTTCCGTCAGTCCCTTCGCGAAGTAGAGCGGCGTCTCCCGCCCCGAATATTCGCGAAGGTAGAAGGCAAGTTCCTTCCTGAACACCGGATCTTTTTTTGCTTTACGGTAGGCCTCTTCCAGTTCCGTGAGGGCCGGCATCAGCGTTTCTGCCGCGTAACGCCCCCCGAAGGCTCCGAAGTGCCCCTTCCTATCAGGCATTGTTTTCATAGTACCGCCTTGTCCTGTTTGAGTTTCAGTGATCATGGAAAATGTCCGTTCCCTTCTCTCCGGTGCGCCACCCGCCCCGGCGTATAATCTCGATGATTCTCCTGATCTTTTCGTGGTCCTTTCTCCCCGGTGAGGACTCGACACCGCTGTTGATGTCCACGGCATGCGGCGAGACGGACACGATCGCATCCTGTATATTCTCGCTGTTCAGACCGCCGGAAAGTATCAGGGCACATGTTTGTTTGAGCGATTTGGCCAGCTCCCAGTTTGACATCTTTCCCGTCCCGCCGTAGAGTCCGGGGACAAAGGCATCCACGAGGATGGCCCTGACCGGGTAGTCGGCCAACCGCCCAAGATCTCCTGCGGTCCTAAGCGAGAAGGCCTTTATGACCATTGGCGCTGGAAACAGGCGGCAGTATTCCGGTGTCTCATCCCCATGGAGTTGAAGGAGGTCGAGGCCGCAGGATTCGGTAATCTTCGCCACCCGTTCGGGTTCATCGTTGACGAAGACCCCGACCTTCGCTATGCCGCTCGGAAGCCCTGCAATGATCTCTTTCGCCCTTTCCGGCGACACGTAGCGCAGGCTTTTGGGGTAAAAGATGAAGCCCAGCGCGTCGGCTCCGGCTTCGGCAGCTACCAGTGCATCATCGAGATCGGTGATTCCGCAAATCTTGATCCCTGTCATCGTCTCTCCCTCACTTGCCCAGAAGCTCTCTGAGCTTTTCACCCGCATCGGGGGCCCTCATCAGCGTCTCGCCGATAAGAAAGGTATGGATCCCTTTCCCCTTTAGCGTTTCGATATCCCCCCGCGTCTCGATGCCGCTTTCGCTGATCACGACCCTTCCCTCGGGAACAAGGGGCGCCAGCGCCAAGCTGGTGGCCAGGTCGGTGACAAAGGTATTCAGGTTCCGGTTGTTGATCCCTATGATCGTCGCTCCGGCAGCGAGTGCCCTTTCCATCTCCTGTCGGGAGTGAACCTCGACAAGGGGCGCGAGCCCCAGCGATTCCGCCAGTCCTATAAATTGGACGAGCATCAGATCATCAAGGATAGCAGCGATAAGAAGTACGGCGTCGGCCCCGATGATCCGCGTCTCGTAGATCTGATGCTGGTCTATGATGAAATCCTTCCTGAGGAGGGGGCGTTCAGCCCGTTTTTTTATCTCCGAAAGATATGCCTTCTTCCCCTCGAAGAAGGTCTCGTCCGTCAGGACGGAGATGGCCGCAGCCCCGTTTTCTTCGTAGAGGGAGGCTATCGCAAGATGATCGAAATCCTCCCTGATCCTCCCCTTGGACGGGGAGCTCCTCTTCACCTCGGCAATGATGGCACAGTCCGCGCCGCTGATCGCCGCCTTGAAGTCACGCGGAGATGGCGTACCCAGGGCAGCTTCCCGCATCGCCTGGAGGGAGGTCGACCTCTTCAGGCGCGCGACCTCTTCCCTTTTCACCGCTAAGATCCTGTCTAGAATCATCGTCTTCACTCAACTGTTGCTCAGCTCTATCAGGGCCTGGAGTTTCTTTATGGCAGCGCCGCTGTCGATACAGGCTTCGGCCAGGACGATCCCCTCCTTAACGGTCTTCGCCTTCTCTCCTGCGACAATCGCCATGGCAGCGTTGAGAAGAACGATCTTCCGGCAGGCCCCATCCTTTCCCAACAAGACATCCTTCGTGATCTGCGCGTTCGATGAGGCATCGCTCCCCAGAAGCTCCTCGACGCTGTAAACCTTACCGAACAGATCGACCGGATTGATATTGTAAGTGGTGATCATGCCATCCTTCAGCTCGGAAACGCGCGTCTCGCCGGTCACCGTGGCCTCGTCAAGGCCGTCGAAGCCGTGGACAATAAAGGCCCTCTTTGTTCCCAGATTTTTCAGGACGCCGGCGAACATCTCCGTCAGCGCGGGATCGTAGACCCCGATGAGCTGTGACGTCGCCCCCGCGGGATTTGTCATGGGTCCCAACATGTTGAATATGGTTCGTATCCCTATCTCCCTGCGCGGCCCGATGGCGTACTTCATCGCGCCGTGGAGCCTTGGGGCGAAGAGAAAGCCGATTCCTACCTGCTGGATGCACTCCTCAACGACCTCCGGTCCGACACCGATATTCACGCCGAGTGCCTCGAGAACATCCGCGCTTCCGCAGCCGCTGGAGACGGCGCGATTTCCGTGTTTTGCCACGGTGATCCCCGCCGCCGCCACGACGAATGCCGCCGTGGTGGAAATATTGAAGGTGTTCATCCCGTCCCCACCGGTCCCGCAGGTATCCACGATGATAGATGCGCGGGCATCAACCCTCGTAGCCTTCTGCCGCATGATCCTGGCCGCTCCGGTGACCTCATCGACCGTCTCACCTTTAAGTCGCAGTGCCGTGATGAAGGCCGCTATCTGCGCCGGTGTGGCCATACCCTCCATCACCTCATCCATGACCTCCATCATCTCGCGTTCTTTCAGATCTTCTTTCGCAACTACTCTTCCGATCGCCTCTCTGATCATGATACGCGCTCCTTTCTATCATCCTTCTTCATATCGAGAAAATTTTTGATTATTCTCTTTCCACTTGGCGTCAGGATCGATTCGGGGTGGAACTGTATCCCTTCCACCGGATACCCCTGATGCCGCACTCCCATGATTTCTCCCTCCCGGGTCTCGGCGCTGATCTCAAGGCAGGACGGAACGGAATCCCGGCGCAAGAGCAGAGAATGGTAACGGCCCGCCTCAAATGGGCTGGGGAGCCCCCTGAAGATCGTCTTCCCATCGTTGATGATCCCGGAGGTCTTCCCGTGCATCAGCCTGCCGGCCCTGACAACATCGGCGCCGAAGGCGTAGCCGATGGCCTGGTGGCCAAGGCAAATACCCATAATGGGGATGGTTGCATGAAATCGCCTGATGACATCCACGGTGATCCCTGCGTTTTCCGGTGAACCGGGACCGGGAGACAGGAAGATCGCATCGGGGTGCAGCCCTTCAATCTGATCAAGGGTGACCTCATCGTTGCGGTGGACCACGACCTCCTCGCCAAGCTGTCCGAGATACTGGACGAGGTTGTAGGTAAATGAATCATAGTTATCGATCATCAGAATCATTTCTTTTCTCCATTGTTGTGGGTTATTTCAAACTGAGAGGCGGCCAGTCTGATGGCCTGCATCATTCCTTCGCCCTTGTTGACGGTCTCCTGATATTCCGCATCGGGGTCGGAGTCCGCGACGATCCCCGCGCCAACCTGAATGAAAATTCTGTCATCCTTGACGGTCATGGTCCTGATGGTGATGCACAGGTCCATATTCCCCGTATAGCTGAAGTAGCCGACGGCCCCTCCGTACGGGCCCCGCCGGGTCTGTTCCAGTTCGTCGATAATCTCCATGGCCCTGATCTTGGGCGCCCCTGAGAGGGTCCCCGCGGGGAAGGTGGCCTTCAGAACATCGAAGCAGTCCCTGTCTCCTGCCAGGTGGGCCTGGATGTTGGAGACGAGGTGCATGACGTGGGAATATCGCTCCACCGTCATCAATTGATTGACCTGAACGCTGCCGATCCGCGCGATCCTTCCCAGATCGTTTCTTCCGAGGTCGACGAGCATGACATGCTCCGCCCGCTCCTTCGGGTCCTGAAGGAGTTCGCCGGCCAGGGCACGGTCGTCCTGTTCGGTCTTCCCCCTCTTTCTCGTCCCGGCAATGGGCCTGAGTTCCACAACCCCCTCTTCAAGACGAACCATGACCTCCGGCGATGATCCGATGAGGGTCAGGTCGTCGGCCTTCAGGTAAAAGAGGTATGGGGATGGGTTGATATACCGAAGCGCCCGGTAGAGATCTACGGGGTCCCGGTCACTCTCCACCTCAAACCGCTGCGAGAGGACTACCTGGATAATATCCCCCGCGACAATATAGTCCTTGGCCCTCCTCACTATAGTCTTATATTCTTCCGGTTTCATATTGGACTTAAGTAAGACACTTCCGGCCGTCTTTGTGGGGCGACTCTCTCCCTCAAGGGGGGCCTGAATCATTCTTATCGTTTCTTCGATCTTTTCTATGCTCTCTTCATACAGGGCGTGAAGGTCTTCTCTCCCCCCGGTAAACGCGCAGGCCACGATCTTGATCGTGTGCCGGACATTATCAAATATGATCAGGGTATCGGTGATAAGGAAGACGGCATCATCGGTGTGAAGATCATCCGCAGCCCCGGCGGGCAGTCTTTCGAAATACCGGATCATATCATACCCGAAAAACCCTACTGCTCCGCCGTAGAATCGGGGGAGCCCCTCCACGTGAACGGGGCGGTATCGCGCCATCAGGTCTTTAAGAAAGCTCAGGGGATCTCCGCCATGCTCGTGGCGCCCTATATCTCCATTTTCCTGAATCAGGACATCCTTCCCTTTCACCCTGAAGATCACGCGGGGGTCGGAACCTAGAAACGTGTAGCGGCCCCACTTCTCGCCCCCCTCCACACTCTCCAGGAGAAAGGCATGCGACTTGGAGCGCAACTTTATGAGGACCGAAACGGGAGTTTCCGTGTCGGCCAGGATCTCCCGGTAAACGGGGATCAGGTTTCCCTCTTGTGCAATTTTTTCAAATGTCTGAAACGATGGACTGTACATGGCATCCTTACCTCTGTCTCAAAAATAAAAAAGGCCGTGAGTACTCACGGCCTTTCTGGATTACAAACAAAAAAGCCGCGGAGAACCGGAAAGGTCCGCCGCGGCTTGCAAACTGTATAATTCAGGGACTTACCGGCAGGCGAACCTCTCCTCTGAGATTTGCCACCACCAGCTATTCAACCCTGAAGTTATTTGTATCATCTTACTTCTCACTACCCGCAATTTTCCGTCTTCATAACAGACCCGTTAAATCGTGTCAACACCAAAAATCGGGTTGTGTCGAATTGATAAGAACAAAAAAATGTTAGGAGCAAGTAAACTGTTTAGAAATAATAGCCTCCCCCTTTTTATTTTCGAGAAATGGGGAAACAAAATATCAACGTTGAAGACAGCAAAAAGTCCAAAGCCACAGGACGTTGATTGCTAAAACGCATTAAAATACAATGTGTGCCCGATAAGTCGACTTCCGGATGGATGCGTTTCGGGGTAACAGAAGGTTTTGCTATCCGTTCATGCAGCAATGTTTGTACTTCTTTCCGCTTCCGCACGGGCAGGGGTTGTTAGGGCCTGTGTCCGGACTCACGCGAGGAGTCTTCATCATTTGAATCAGTCCCACCGTCACGAGCACGACAAGCAGCGCCAGAAACTGTCTTCCGCCGTTGCTGAAAAAGTTATCCATCATCAGGCGTATCTGCCCGGACAGGGAACCTACGGGAAACCCTTTTTCTATCCTGCAGATGAAAAAAACAGGGATGTCGATGGACGCCGCTGCGATCATAAGCGGCACAGCTGTCAGAAGTCCCCATCCCCGCTCTCTGAAAGACAGCGCCGGCCAAGCCAGGAGAAGTGAAAAAATGATTATGGGCTGGATATACAGCGCACTGGCGACCGTATTCAGTTTTACTTGTTTGCCATACTGGGGAATGCCGATCTTGTCGGCGATTGCCCTGTTGATCTTTACTATGTAATATATGCTGTTTCCTTCCGTCTGTGTCTCCTCCATACCGTAAGACAGGATTTCATATTCCGGGTGAACCAGCTCTATTTCGAACGCGAAGATGGGAAGCAGTATTCTGGTATAGACCGAACCGAACAGGTAAAACAGCGCCGATACCAGCAGAAAAGCGGATATGAAACGTATGATGAATCCCCGAATGCCTGTCATGGGTTTCTTAATCTCTTCATTCATCCGACTGGGCGAAATTCGTTATCCACGCAATAAAAAACAGTACGCCTACGAAGATGATAAAGGTCTGGCCAACGTAGACATGCGCCAAATCAAACATGCCCGGCCTGTATTTCAGTATGTAGTAGAGGACCACTATCCTGATAAGATTTGCAATATATATGAGTAATGATCCTACCAGGACACCCGACATCTTTTGTTTTATTCCCAGAGGGAAGGCACATAATGCCGCCGTGATCAACAGGATTCCTTCTATCCCCTCACACCCTTGTGCTATCCTGATGGTAAAGCTACCGGAACCTATGGTGTTGCCATTGGAAAAACTTTTTTCGCCGGGAGTAATGAAATTTATAAGCCTGGAACTGACTCCAGCGTTTAACTTGTGAACCAGCAGGGGTGACGTGTATGACCTTACGGAATAATGTAACAGCTGCAGGGCGAGAAAAAAAAGAATGAAATAGAGGACAAATCGCACCTCACTTTTATAGGATTTAAGAAATATTCTTATTCTTAATGAATTTTTCATGAAGATATCGAGGATTGCAAAGGAATGGGGAGGCTGGCCCCTTTCCGGGTTAAAAACTAATCAGAGCCAATCCCTAAACTATCTCTGAACGGACCCTGCTTATAAGTACACGACTTGGGTATGCAATTTATTTTTTTCTATATTTTTTGGAATAAGGAATTCTCATCATTTTAAGTTTAGATCTTAGGGTGTTGGGATGAAGCTTTAAAAGTTTGGCCGCCCCCTGCGGCCCTTCAATCGTACCCGCTGAGAGCCTAAGGGCCTTTTCGAAATGGGAACGACACAGTGCGTTGAAGCTCGGAAACTCCCCGTCCGGAAAAGGGAGCGTGGCGCCTGTCGGAGTCTTTACATCGGGGGGGAGGATATCGTCGAAACGGAGGGATTCCGCCCGGTCCTTCCCTCGAGTGCGGATCAAGGCCCGCTCGATATAGTTTTCCAACTCGCGCACATTGCCCGGCCAATCATGAGCCATGAGTCTTTCGAGTTCATTACGCTCCAATTTGGTGTGTGGTTCTATCTTCATTTCTCTGGATTTTCGCTCCAGAAAATGATTTGCCAGCGAGGAAATATCTTCTTTTCTCTGCCTCAACGGTGGAATCATGATGGGAAATACATTGAGGCGGTACCACAAATCCTCTCGGAATTGTCCCGCCCTCACCATCTCTTCCAGATTTCGATGGGTGGCACTGATAATCCTCACATTGACCAAGATGGGTTCGGTACCGCCCACACGTTCTATCTCTTTTTCCTGAAGGACCCTGAGCAGCCGAATCTGAGCGGCCGGGCTCAGTTCACCGATTTCATCCAGGAAAATGGTCCCGTTATTGGCTCGTTCAAACCGCCCCCTCTTTTGCTGAGCCGCCCCGGTAAAAGCACCCTTTTCGTGTCCGAATAATTCGCTGTCCATGAGGGATTCGGGGATGGCCCCACAGTTTACCTTGATAAACGGGCCTGCTTTTCTGGGAGATGCCTGCTGGATAAAATTGGCGATCACTTCCTTGCCCACGCCGGTCTCGCCGAGCAAAAGCACGGACGTCTCCATGCCCGCCACCTGAGACACCATGTTCATGATGCCCTTCAGGCCCGAATCGGCACCGATGATGGTATCGCCGGAGGAATACAGGAGCGTTTGTTGCAGGTAATCATTGTCATCGGCCAGCATCTCCTTTAGGCGCAGGGTCTCCTGATGCTTTATCGCATTGGAAATGGTGATGGAAAGTGGTTCACGCAGGATGGATAAAAGCTGAAAGTGGGCATCCGTATACTGGTTCTCGCCTTTGGTCCACAGCGTTAAGCCTCCCCCCAGCCTGTGATTCTCAATATCGATCCTCATGGAGACCTGCGAATAGCCATTTGGCCATTTTCCCACGGGTCTGTAATATTTCTTCCAGTTTCCGATCATGTCGCTATCATCATCGACCAAAATGAACCTATCGTTAGAGCATAATAATTGTTCCGTATCGTGCAGAAACGCTCTGGGCACGGCAAAACTTGACGGGGGTCGGCTTCCTCCTTCGGTGGAGGCCCAGGCATAAATTCTAACTCTTAATGCACTTTCGTCCAGCAGCCCCAAGCCCATCTCCGTGACGGGGATATAGTCTTTGATGTAATTTAAAAACCGATTGATCGTGGTATTCGGTTCAAGACTGCTACAAAGAATCAATGTGGCTTGCTTGAATAATTCATTTTCGTTGATCAATTTGCTTTCCTTCACGACCCTTAGTCTTTGTCGAACCAACGCAATGTGTCTAAACACCCCGGTGATTTGAAACTTCAAGAACATAACGCTTTTTATATGTAGCACATAAGCCAAAACCATGTAAGTCCCGCGCCTATATTTTAGCATGCTACTATATATCGTATACGCTACTTATAATCATAGTTATTGCTATTTAAATTCGTAGTATATCTGCGTTGAATTGGATATCATGCTGATATTGCATATGAATAATATTGGCATATTAATTGCTATTTTATTGGTTTTTTATAAATCCAGATATCGACTTATAAGGTTTTAGGTGAGTGGTAGCGTTGTTCCTATCGATCTCCACATTGGGAAGCTAATGCGCCCCTTTTAAGAATTTTGCAACTTTAGATTAAGGAGAGAGGTAAAGATGAAACGCACGTTGTTTAATGAAGACCATGAGCTTTTCAGAAATCAGTATATTAAGTTTTTAGAGAGGGAGGTTGAGCCCCATGCAGCCCAGTGGGAGAAAGATGGCATACTCCCTCGGGAGGTATGGCTCAGTGCTGCTAAAAACGGCTATCTTTGTCCTTGGATACCTAAAGAATACGGCGGCTTGGGTTTAGATTACCTATATGACATAATTATAGCTGAGGAGACGGCGATTAGAAGTATTGGTTTTTTGATTACCTCACAAAATGATGTTGTCGTGCCATATATATATAACTTTGGTACTGAGGAGCAGAAAAGGAAATACTTACCGGGATGCGTTACAGGGGATTATATTTGTGCCGTCGCCATGACGGAGCCGAACGCGGGCTCGGATCTTCAGGGAATACAGACTAAAGCAGTCAAGGATGGGGATCATTATATCCTGAACGGTCAAAAGTGTTTTATCGGCCTTGGCATTCTCAATAGTCTGGTGATCGTAGCGGCGAAGACCGATACCAAAATCCAACCACAGTATAAAGGGATCAGCCTATTCATTGTGGACAATGATTGTCCTGGTTACAAAAGAGGCAGGCGACATGAAAAGATGGGTTGGCACTCTCAGGATACCGCCGAACTTATTTTTGAGGACTGCAGAGTTCCTGAATCCAATCTCCTTGGTGGGGAAGGAAATGGCTTCAGGATGCTGATGAAGGAACTTCAACAGGAGCGCCTGATCATTTCAGTATGCGCGGTTGCCATAATGAAGCGCATTCTGAATGAATGCAAGAAATACATAAACACACGAAAGGCCTTTGGTCAGTTCATTTCTGCTTTTCAAAATACACGCTTTCAGATGGCGGAAATGTATACAACATATGAGATGTGTCAAGTTTTTTTAGATCGCCTGATCGAGGAACATATTGCTGGTCATAATGTGGATATGGAAACCGCGATGGCCAAATACTTTTTGTGCGATAGCCTCAAGACAATTGCCGACAAGTGTCTTCAGTTCTATGGGGGATATGGATTTATGGAGGAATATCGCATCTGTCAGGATTATCGGGATGCGCGTGTTTTCCCCATAATGGGGGGGTCCTCGGAAGTTCAGAAGGAGATCATTGCAAATTCGGTGCTGAAGTAATGTCGATGGGCGTGATTTATCGTAAGCGCCGGCGACTATGACTAACCAGGATATCTGAAGGAGGTATGATGGAGGTATTAAATGGCGAATAAATTTCATAGATTATTTAATCCCCTACAGGTGGGTCATATGGAACTGCCCAACCGTTTGGTGATGCTTGCCGTCGGGACTGACTTTACAAATGAAACAGGGGGCTTGGACATCCGGCAAGAAGCATTTCTGGAAGCAAGGGCAAAAGGCGGGGCCGGGCTCATCATTTCTCCCTTTTCCCCCTGCTGTATAGAACACTGGCTAATCCCGGGTTTGGACGATGATCAATTCATCGGCCCCTTGCGAAATCTTGCTCAGAAGATTCACAATCATGGAAGCAAATTCGTTGTTCAGTTGACCACCAATGTGGAATGGTCATGGGAGCGTGGAAGCAAAATGGAGATGGTGAGCCCCTCGGGGGTAAAAAAGAGAGGCGGGCTTCCCATCCGTCCCTTGACCATTGAAGAAATTCGCAGACTCGTGACGCAATTTGGAGAAGCGGCCCGGCGTGCAAGTGAGGCCGGCTGTGACGGGGCGGAGATCCACGGCGGCGTGGGTTACCTGGTCGCTCAATTCATATCGCCGGTCACCAATCAACGGACGGACGAATATGGGGGGAGCATGGAAAAACGCATGCGCTTTCCTTTGGAAATTATCGCGGCAATAAAGAACAAGGCAGGAAGGGACTTCAGTTGCCTGTTTCGCATGTCTGCCGAGGAATTCATGGAAGGCGGATTGACCATCAAGGAGACGTCGGAATATGCCAAGATGCTGGAGGCAGCGGGCGTGGATTGTCTGAATGTCCAAGCGGGCTGGCATGAAAGTCGAAGGCCTCTGGTCCAAAGTTGCGTTCCGCCGGGGGCCTATGTGTATCTTGCCGAGGCCATCAAGAGAGTGGTGAATATTCCGGTCATTGCCGCATACCGTATCAAGCGGCCGGAGCTGGCCGAGGAAATCGTATCTCAGGGCCGGGCGGACCTTGTCGGCATGGCACGGCAACTGATTGCCGACCCGGAATTGCCCATGAAGGCCAGGGAGGGGCGGGAGAATGAGATTCGTCCATGCATTACTTGCAACCATTGCCTTGACCGTTTGTTGTTTATGAATTCCCTTGAATGCAGTGTCAATCCGCTGGTGGGAAGAGAAGCGGAATGGATTGCGAATCCGGCATCACCGGTGAAGAAGGTATTGGTCGTGGGCGGCGGTCCGGCCGGCATGGTTGCTGCGTCCACAGCGGCCAAAAGAGGTCATGAGGTGACGCTGTATGAAAAGGGAAGTGAAATGGGAGGCCAGTTGAACTATGCCTGGCGTCCTTGCGATAAGCAGGAGATCGAAGACTATCGTCAATATCTCAAGGAGGAGGTTCTCCGTTCGGGGGTAAAAATTAGGCTTAATGCTCAGGCAGACATTCAGAAGGAGAAGCCGGATACCGTGGTAGTCGCCGTTGGCGCACAGCCGTTCATCCCTGCGATTCCCGGGGTGCAAAAATGTGTTTCGGCTCTTGAGGTCCTTACGGGCAAGGAGACGGGGGAAAATGTAATCATCATCGGCGGCGGGCTGATCGGCTGCGAAACGGCTGATTACCTGTCGTACAGGGGCAAAAAGGTTGTCATTCTGGAGATGCTGGAATCTATCGGCGCAGATATCGGGCCAACAAGCCGCTGGGTGCTGTTGGGTAAACTGAAGAGTGCCGGTGTAAGATTTGAACCCGGAACAAAGGTCATCGCGGTTGCCGAAAATGGCGTTACGATGGAGCGAGGCGGTAAAGTGGAGGAATTGGCAGCAGACACCGTGGTTCTGGCTGCCGGAATGGTTTCCGTGAAGGAGGCGTTGGGAGACATGAAGGTTTCGGAGGTTCATCGCATCGGTGATTGTGTATCCGCCCGAAGAATAAGGCAAGCCGTTGAGGAAGGGACGAAGGTGGGGCTGGAGATTTAGAAGAACCCTTTAGGGGAAACATTGTTTTTAAAGATTCCCCGCCCTCTGAGTGGGGAAATTCACATGGAGGTGAAAGGATGGAATTTTCATCGTTAATTGTAGAAAAGTCAAATCGAATTGCCACGGTCAGCCTTAATCGTCCCGATAAATTAAACGCTCTCAACGACAAACTAGCCGATGAGCTGATGCGGGTAGCTGATGATCTGGATGGAGATGATGAGGTAAGAGCGATCATTCTTACCGGCAAGGGTAAGAGCTTCAGCGCCGGGGGGGATCTTGAAGATTTTCTGAAGTTCGATTACACAGATAAGCGTGCCGTTCTTGATAGCGTTAGGGCCTACGATCTTTTGATATTGAGGTTGACGCGCCTTAAGAAACCTATGGTAGCGGCTATAAATGGACAGGCCATTGGCGGGGGCTGCTGCTTGAGTCTTTGCTGTGATATCCGTATCGCAGCCGAAGACGCTCTTCTTTGGTTACCGTTTATTCGTTTGGGACTTGCCGCAGCCGATATGGGAGCCAGTTGGTTGCTCCCCAGAATCGTGGGACTCGGGAAAGCAAATGAGTTACTGCTCACAGCCACAAGCATCCGTTCCCGGGAGGCCCTGGAAATTGGACTTGTCAATAGAGTTGTCCCCTCGGATCAACTTATGACTGAGGCCGAGTCATTTGCGAAGAAACTGGCTGCGGGGCCTCCATTGGGCTTGGCAATGACCAAGGCAGCATTATTTCGATCATATTCCACCGATCTGGAATCTCAACTGGAATATGAGGCCGCCGTGCAAAGTTTTTGTTTAGGCACTGAAGACTTTCATGAAGGATTGAAGTGTCTCCTGGAAAAACGGGCGCCTAACTTCAAGGGAAAATAGGATGGAGGATGCGAAAATATTTTCGTGTTGACCACTTTTAAAAAGGAGAGGAACCATGACAAAAAGATTGACCGAGGAACAAGAATTGAAGCGGAATGTTGTTACAAAGGCGAAGTTCCTGCCGAACGCCCCTAATTTCGACCTACGAGCTGCGAAGTATAAGTCGCAAGGCCATTGGGTGACTGATACGTATGATCGTATCATCGACAAAGTAGTGGACCGGAATTTAAACAAAATCGCAATCATCGACCGTAGAGGGTCGATCACCTATGGAGAACTGAGGAATCAGGCCGATACCGTTGCCGCTAATCTTCAAAGACATGGCATTGGGCGTGGCGACGTCGTCAGCGTGCAATTACCTAATTGGAAAGAGGTTTTTGTTATACTGTATGCGGTTTCAAGACTCGGGGCCGTCTACCAGCCCCTCAATCCGAATTATCGCCTGCACGATACGAGCAATATCATGAATCTTGCGGGATCAAAGGCTTTGATTCTGCCGTCCTCCTTTATCAACTTCGATTATGCTGAGATGGCCCTGGGCCTCCGCTCAGAAGTAGGAACGCTTGAGCAGATATGGGTGGTTGGGGAGGGTAACAGACATGGGCTTCCGTCTTGGGAGGATTTGATCGAGCCTGCCGACCACCCCATAGAGCCGTGCGGCAATCTGGAAGACGTGTTTTATCTTCCGTACACCTCGGGGACAACCGGGGCTCCCAAGGGAGTTATGCAATCGCACTGCACGTACCTGTATGGACTCGACCTGGGACCCTATGGGGTGACCCATGATGATATTGGGCTGGTTATCATGCCGGTGGCACTCCATTTTGGACTCATCATCGGGAACTTAATGCTCTGGTTCGGGTGTACTTTTATCTTGATGGAGCGATACAATTGCCAGGAAATGATCGAAAATATCATCAAGTATAACGTTACATTTTTGCCGGCGATTCCTCCTTTTGTATACGATATGGTCCACTACATGGATGAGAACAAAGGACTCCGCGTTCAAAGTCTGCTATCGATGCCCGTAGCCGGCGCTGCCACCCCGCCTGCTCTGATAAAAAAGACCAAGGAACTGTTCGGATGTACGATTTATTCGGCCTATGGCATGACAGAGAACAGCCTTCTTACGACAACGAAGATTGATACCCCTGTTGAGCTGGTGTCGACGACAGTAGGTCTTCCGTTTGGAGCGACGGAGCTGGACATTCTCGACGACCAAGGGAGAAGTTGTCCTAAGGGCGTGATGGGAGAAATTGCCGCGCGGGGTCCTTCCCATTTTTTGGGATACTATGGAGAATCGGAATTAACGGCAGCTAGCCATACAGCTGATGGCTGGCTGCTCACCGGAGATCTTGGCATCGTTGGTGATGACGGATACTTGCGCATCGTGGGGCGCAAGAAAGAAATGATCATTCGGGGCGGGGCAAATATCGATCCGAAGGAGGTTGAGGAACTGCTTCTCCAACATCCGAAGGTCGGACAGGTCGCTGTGATTGGCCTTCCTGACGAGCGCCTGGGGGAGAGGGTCTGCGCCTGCATCATCCCGAAATCCGCCGACCTGGTGCCAACCCTGCAAGAACTTGTAACCTTTTTGCGAAGCAGCGGACTTGCATCTCAGAAACTACCGGAACGAGTCGAAATCATGAAGGACTTCCCGCGTACCGCAACAATGAAGGTGCAAAAATTTCAACTGCGCAAGCAACTAAGCGCGAGTTCTTAGCGTGGCTTTTCTCCGACCCGCCGGGTCGGGGGAGTCGTTTTGCCCGAGAGGTTGGGTCTTCTGGGCGTCTGGAAAGGCAAAAAAATAAAACTGGATACTACCGGCTTCCAGCCGGTAGTATCCAGTTTTATTAGCGATTTCCTTTGTTGGCAAACCAATACTGTTTACAAGGGCAAGAGGCCTCTTATTGCTCCGGTGGTTGAATAGATCCATCATGCTGCATATGCAACCGCCGGATGCTTGAAGTATTTTTTACATGCTGCGGTCGCTTCTGTAGGGTCTTCATAAAGGAACGTGTTTTGCTGACGATGTCTGTTTCATTCCTCGCCGGGATGCCTGAACGAATCTTGTTTTTGAGGTTGCCGTTGAGATACT
>JAQULO010000013.1 GCA_028718565.1 Syntrophales bacterium
AAGCGTATGGGGTTCGGGAAGCACCTTCTGTTTTTCCCTGCCCGACGAAAGGGACATTGCATGAAAGGAAAAATCCTTGTAATCGAAGACAACGAGCGGAATCTGTATCTTGTCAGGTTCATTCTTGAGCGGAATGGCTATGAAGTCTTCGCCGCGCCGGATGGGCAATCGGGAATCGAAATGGTAACTTCGCTCAAACCCGACGTGATCCTCCTTGATATCCAACTACCGGGAATGGACGGTTACGCCGTCGCCCGCAACTTACGGAAGAATCCGGACCTCGCAGACATCCCCATCGTCGCGGTGACCTCCTACGCCATGCCCGGCGATCGGGGAAAGGTAATGGAGGCTGGCTGCAACGGATATATAGAAAAACCGATCGATCCTGACACTTTCATAACACAAGTTGAACAACACCTCCCGCACGGATGAAAGGAGAGTGATAATGATAACAAGAGTTTTGATTGTTGACGATAACAGCACCAGTCTGTACATGCTGGAAAGCCTGCTGAAGGGATACGGCATGGAAGTGACCGCAGCGGAAAACGGCAAGGATGCCTTGGAAAAAGCCCGGCTCAACCCTCCGGACCTGATCGTCACCGATATTCTGATGCCGGTGATGGACGGCTACGCCTTGTGCCGCCAGTGGAAATCGGATGAAACCCTGAAACCTATACCCCTGGTATTTTACACCGCCACGTATACCGAACCGAAAGACGAGGCCTTCGCGCTGAGCCTCGGGGCCGACCGATTCATTCTCAAGCCCCAGGAACCGGATATTTTTATGAATATGTTAAAAGAGGTGTTTGAAGAAGGCTATTCGACGCGGCAGGCGGCGACCAAGCCCCTCGGGGAGGAGATGGAGTTCTTCAGGCGGCACAACGAAATCCTCTTTAACAAGCTTGAAAAGAAGATGCTGGATCTGGAAACTGCCAATCAGAGGCTCAGGGCGTCGGAGGAGCGGTATCGGCTGAGTTTCGAATATGCAACGGATGTTATCTGTACGGTCGGCGCCGACCTCATTATTTCCACCATGTCTCCGAGCATTCAAAGGCTAATGGGGCTCAAACCCCAAGATTTCATCGGCCGCCCCGTTTCCGACTTGAAAAAGTTCCTTGCGCCGAAATCGTTCGAGCAAATTATGGTCAACATACATCGAATTTTACAGGGCGAAATCATCCCGTCGGCGACATATGAGTTTCTCACAGAGAAAGGAACCGCGGTATACAGCGAAATCAGCGGATCCCCGATTACACGCGACGGCAAGATCGTCGGCATGATTTCCGTCGCCCGCGACGTCACCGAACGGATGCGGACGGATGCGGCGTTGCAGGAAAGCGAGTTGCTTTTCAGGAAAGTGTTTGAAGACCATGCAGCGGTTAAGCTGATCATCGATCCGGATACCGGGAATATCATCGATGTCAACAAAGCAGCGGTAGTTTTCTATGGGTGGTCAAGTGAACAACTCAAACAGATGAAGATTCAAGAGATCAACACACTTGCGCCTGAAGAGGTCAAAAAAGAAATGGAAAAGGTCAGGGCTGAAAAAAGAATCCATTTCGAATTCCGCCACAGGCGGGCCGATGGTTCCGTTCGGGATGTGGATGTGTTCAGCAGCAAGATCAAAGTAAATAAAAAAGATCTCCTCCATTCCATTGTTTACGACATCACTGCCCGCAAACAGGCGGAAGAAAAACTCAAAGATACCCTTGAGAGTCTCAGGAAGGCGGTGGAAACGACCATCCAGGTCATGGTGTCCACTGTGGAGACACGAGATCCCTATACCGCCGGCCACCAGTTCCGGTCCGCGGACCTGGCCCGCGCCATTGCCACGGAGATAGGATTGCCCCAGGAGAAAACCGATGGCATCTTCATGGCGGGTTCCATCCATGACATCGGGAAACTATCCATCCCTGCAGAGATATTGTCCAAGCCGGCAAAACTGACGAACACTGAGTTTTCCCTGATCAAGGAACACCCCCTGAAGGGGTGTGAGATACTGAAAAACGTGGAGTCGCCATGGCCCCTGGCGGAGATCGTCTATGAGCACCACGAGCGAATGAATGGTTCCGGCTATCCACGAAATCTGAAGGGGAATAAGATCCTTATAGAGGCCCGCATCCTCGCCGTTGCCGACGTGGTGGAAGCCATGGCCTCCCACCGGCCTTACCGTCCCGCCCGTGGAGTAGATGCGGCACTGGATGAGATTGCCAGGAATAGAGATATTCTCTATGACCCGGAGGTTGTGGACGCCTGCCTGCGGCTTTTTCATGAAAAGGGATATAAATTTCAATGATACCTTCATGCGTCATCAACCTTAATCCTCTATTATCCGGGGGACGACAAATGAAGGAGGGGGATAAGACAAAGTTAAAACAGTCCATTCTGAGCGCCGAGGTTTCCTACGGTAAGAACGTCATCTGATAAGAAATTCCCTTTTCATGAGTCAAGGATGAAGGGGCCAAACGGATAAGTTCTAAGTGTTCCTACTCTGGTCGCCATCTTGTTATCACGACAACGGTCAAACGGTGTGCTGGCCCTTTGTTCATGATACCTTTGATAAGAGAAAGTTCAAATAATTCTTGACATTATCTCCATGACTACCATACAGTTTTTTCAAAGATTCACTTTTGTATGTATGCCGATACCAGCAGACAGCAGAACCTTGAAAGGAGGAATATCCCATGATTGAGTCGAGGCGTCATCGTGTATTTCTTTTTGTGCTGATAACCCTGTTCCTTCCCGTCTGTGCGTGGGGAGCGGTTGTCCCCGCAGCGGTCGTCGCCAAGGTCGGAGATATCCATCCGGGTGCCGGCGGCGATCCCATTTCCACCATCAATTTGGCATTTACAAACGGGCAGGGTCAGCTGGGTTTTATCGGGTCCGTAATGCGAACCACCGGCTCGGACGCCTTCGTCTGGTACAACAGCGGCTTCGTGTGGTTCAACAGCAATAATGCGTTATTGACTGGCGCAGAATACGACATGGGGATCGGCAACGACGGACACTACATCTACAGTCCCTCGTACGGTGGGAATGACGCTGTCTGGACGCACGACGGGCTCCTGCTGGCGAAGGGTGCATCCAGCCCGGGGATGGCCGACAAGTGGGTGACGTTCAACAGCCGCCCTTCCATGCTCCCCGACGGCACGGCCTACTGGGTTGCCGGCTGGACCGGTGTTGAAGGTACATCTACTTCCGAGGGCCGCGTGCTCTACCGCAGCGCCGATACGGCAACCCCGGTCATCACGACGGTCTTCAAGTCGGGGGATCAGATCGGAGGGGTTACCCTTGACGCTCCTAATGGGATTGGCTTTGATTATATGGTTTCAGACAACGACCTCCACCACATCCACGCCCTTCTGATGGAAACCGATGACGTCACCGTCACCACCTCGAACGACGGATTTATCTATATGGACGGCACCCTGGTGGCCCGCGAAGCGAGCCCGGCCTCCGGCGGCACGGGAGGAGAAAACTGGGACAACTTTGACAAGGTCGGCATCAGCAACATCGGCAACTATCTCTTTTCCGGGGACACGGACGGCGACATCACTACGGACGAATTTATCGCTTACAACGGCACGATCAGCCTGCGCGAGGGCCAGACGGTGGATAGTATCGAGCTTGCCACCCCCGCTACCGTGCAGGGCTTGGCAATCAACAACAGAAACCAGGCCGTTCACCTGTGGACGGTCGGGGACGGTGGAAAGCACCTCTTCTTTGCACGAAACACCGCCAACCTGGCCGGGTCCGTTAGGGTGCTTTCCACCGGTGACATGATCGATGTGAACGGTGATGGCGTCCGAGATTACACCGTAACCGATTTTCTGTCGAACACCGGCGGGATGCGTTACGGCGCCTGGCTTGCCGAAGATGGCAACTTTTTCGTGGATGTAGACATTGACGACGGCGGCGGCGCCGTGGAGGCGATTATCCGCATATCGCTGCCCTTTAATCCCGGCAATCCGGCTCTACCCCTGCTTCTGCTCGGAGATTAACTTTTTTCTTTCGCAGGTAAGCTGAAAAAAGAGGACGAGTAACACGGGACGAGCCTTTGATCTACTCGTGATTTCCACTACCCTCTGTTCTGCGGTCATGTATTCTTCTTGTCTTTTTTATAAGAACTTTCTTTTCGTGGGGTGAAGTATTGGAACCGCGGTCTTGTATGTCGAGGCAATCTTGACCGAATAATCTGGCCGTTGGTTAGTTCTGCTGTGAAATCAAGCATTTTCTTAAAGGAGGACGCTTGCTGACTTCAGAAGGAAGTTACAAATACGATCTGATCCCACAAACCCCAGACTCAAGAACCTGCACCTTCATCCCGCATTCAATGGTCTGCCCCGATCAGCTTACGTGAAGACTCGTATTTGTTGTTACTAAGGCTGATCTTGATCAAATATCAATAAAAATATCCCCATGATATTACTCATGGGGATAGTATTGATGAGGTCATCTTATTTGGTTTCCCGCACCGTGGCCATGGCAGTGGCAATAAGACCGGCAACGTCAGCAACGTTACTGGGCATGATAACCGTGTTTGTCGTTTTAGCAAGGTTGCCGAACTGCACAATGTACTGCTCCGCCAGTCGCATATTGAGAGCTTCGATTCCACCGTCATCCTTGATAGCGGCGGCCACCTTGCTAATCCCCTCGCCTGTCGCCTTAGCGATCAGCTCAATACGTTTTGCATCGGCTTCGGCCACAAGTGTGACTTGCGCCGCCTTGCCTTGGGCCTCGTTGATCTGCTTCTGCTTTTCGCCTTCAGATTGATTGATCATGCTCTGCCGTAAACCTTCGGACGTGGCAATGTTGGCCCGTTTCTGGCGCTCGGCTGTCATCTGGGCCTCCATGGCCTCTTTCACCGACACGGGCGGTGTAATGTCCTTGATCTCATAGCGGAGCACTTTCACGCCCCACGAAAGTGCGGCCTGGTCAATGGCGTCGATCACTTCCGTGTTGATTTTTTCCCGCTCCTCGAAGGTTTTATCGAGGTCGATCTTGCCAATAGCTGAACGCAGGGTTGTTTGAGCCAGTTGCGAGGCCGCCCGGAGGTAATTGTCGATGCCGTAGGCGGCCTTTTTCGCGTCTTGAACCTCAAGGTAAATGAGACCATCCACCTCAACACTCACATTGTCTTTGGTGATGCAAATCTGAGCGGGGATATCCATCACCTGCTCCTTGAGACTGAATTTGTATGCGGCACGATCCATAAAGGGGATCAGAATATGAAAGCCGGCATCGAGGGCGCGATGAAACTTTCCCAGGCGCTCAACGATGACAGAACTTTTTTGAGGGACAATGATGGCGCCTTTGAAGAGCACCACAACGACAAATACGGCAATGGCGATCAGTGCAACGAGCGTCGTAGTCATAAATAATAATCCTCCTTGTTGTGTGTTTAGATGGTTCAGATTCAGGTGCAGCCACCCCCCCCCCCGCGGGGTGAAGACATATGAGCTTTATCCCTCAGAGCGTTATTTTAAATACGCGAGACACCTTTAATCTTGAGGCAAGATCGATTGGCTTTGTCCACACCTATGATTTCAGCATCAGATCCGGCAGGAATTCGATCTTCCGAGACTGCGTCCCACATGGTTCCGCGAAAACGCACCCGCCCTATATGTCCAGCCTCCAGATCCTGGTCGAGAGCTATACGCGCTCCCAAGAAGACATTTTCCATATCCTCGGTCTCCTGGCCTTCGCTACGTCCGACAAAGACGCTCATGGCCACTTTCCTCAATGTCATCAGAGACGCGACTGATACTATTACAAAAACGGCCACTTGCGCTGAATAGGCGTCTGGGGAGAATAACGCAACGACTGAGGCGCCCCAACACCCCAATCCAAAAAAGATTATCACAAAACCGGGAATTGCAAGCTCGGCGAGCATGACGGCGATACCTGCCACGAACCAGACGAGCCAAGGCGAAAACGTAAGGTCCATCCGCACCCCCTTTTGTTCGGGATATAAGAATAACTGTTGATAAAATGTTGATTTTTGACGACAGCAGTATAAGAAGGGCGGACCTATAAGTCAAGGTAATGTTGGCTATGAAATATGGAGGTAGCTTAACAACTCATCGATGTGCCGAAGGTGTCATTTTTTTGAAAAATCGCTCCCCCTTCGCATGTTGCATGAGCGAAACAAAATATCAGGGAGTAGCATCTTTCATCCCGCATTCAATGGCCTGGCCCGATCCGCCACCCTGAAGCTTTGTATTTGAGCTGAGATTTTGAGAAAATGCGTTTATGTTGCAGCTTTCTCTCCGGACTACGCAAGTGAGATCAAGAAAAAGATGAACATTGCCGGTCATCAACGCCACCGGCAAACAAACGTTGTGGTATACCGTCGGATCTGTTGTTCTCCTCGGTAGCACCTGTTCGTTGAGGATCAGGAATTTGTAGACACAGATGTGAAAAAAAAGTTAAGAACTCACCTGTCCGAACAAAAATGCGCCTCGGCTTTTTGGGGGTCCGCCCTCGTTCCGGTGCTTCGTCGAACGGAAATGTATGAGTAGGCCTCGACGGCTGTATTTTCGATTTTAAAGAAACAAAGTTGGAATTTGTCTCAATGACCGGCAACCCACTTAAAAGTCTTAAAGATATCTTCGGGTACGAAACCTATCGGCCCCGGCAGCAGGAGATTATCGAGGGCCTCATCCAGGGCGAGGATGCCTTTGTCCTCATGCCGACGGGAGGCGGAAAATCTCTGTGTTACCAGATCCCGGCCCTCCATCGCCCGGGTGTCGGGATTGTCGTTTCCCCCCTCATCTCCCTGATGAAGGACCAGGTCGATGCGCTCCAGGCCTGCGGGGTGAAGGCGGCCTTTTACAATTCATCCCTGAAGGGCACCGAGGCCCGCCGCGTTCTGGCGATGCTCCATGCTGGAAAACTGGACCTCCTCTATATCGCTCCGGAAAGATTGATCGGCGAGGATTTTATCCAGCGCCTCAAGGATATCCCCATCTCCCTTTTCGCGATTGACGAGGCCCACTGTATTTCCCAATGGGGCCATGATTTCCGGCCCGAATACAGCCAGCTTGGCCGCCTGCGCAAGGTCTTCCCCACGATACCGATGATTGCCCTGACGGCGACGGCCGAATCCCACACCCGCCAGGACATCCTTGACCGGCTCCACCTCAGGCAGGCCCGGTGTTATATCGCAAGCTTCGACCGCCCCAATATCCGCTACACCGTTCTCGACAAGACCAAGCCCTTTCCGCAGCTCACGGACTTTCTGAAAAACCGCACGGGCGAGCCCGGTATCGTGTACTGTCTGAGCCGCAAACGCGTGGACAGCCTGGCCTTAAAACTGAAGGAGGCTGGTTTCAATGCTGCGCCCTATCATGCAGGCCTGTCTGCGGCAGTGAGACAGAAGGTGCAGGAAGATTTTCTGCGGGACGATGTCCTGATTATGGTCGCGACTGTGGCCTTCGGCATGGGGATCGATAAATCCAACATCCGGTTCGTTGTCCATTACGACATCCCGAAAAACATTGAAAGCTACTACCAGGAAACGGGTCGCGCCGGCCGCGACGGCCTGGCGGCGGAGGCCCTGCTTCTCTTCGGGTACGGCGATATCGCCATTGCCCGGAGTCTGATCGAAAATACGCACAATCAAGAGCGGAAGCGGATCGAGCTTCATAAACTGAATGCCATGGTTGCCTTCGCCGAGGCCTCAAGCTGCCGCCGCCGGATACTCCTTGGCTATTTCGATGAACGGATGGAGGCGGACTGCGGCAACTGCGACACCTGCCTTCACCCGCCGGAAATGATCGATGTGACGGAAGATGCCCGGAAGGCCCTGTCCTGTGTCTACCGGGTGGGCCAGCGTTTCGGCATGGGCCATGTGATCGATGTGCTGCGCGGCTCCAAAAAGGAGCGAATCATGCAACTGGGGCACGACAGCCTTTCCACTTACGGGATCGGCGCCGACAAGGGCCAGGAGTACTGGGGCGGGCTTCTCCACAATCTCGTCTACGGGGGCTTTCTGCGGCAGGATGTGGGCAATTATTCGGTCCTCACTCTGACCGATGCGGCCTGGCCGGTCATGCGAGGGGAACAGACCCTGACCATGGCGGCGCCGCGGGTAAAGCCGGTCGGCGCAACAAAATCGACTCGCCGCAAGAACGGCGATACGGATTACGAGGAGGAACTCTTCAGCAGGCTCCGGACCCTGCGGAAAGCGATGGCAGATGCAGCCGGGGTACCGCCGTTTGTCATATTCAGCGATAAATCACTGGTCGGGATGGCCGCCGCGCTGCCCACGGATGACGAGGCATTTCTGAACATCCATGGCGTCGGGACCCATAAGCTCGAACGCTACGGGGCGAAATTTCTTGCTGAGATACGTCGTTATCTGCAAGACAGGGAAGGACGGAAAGCATAGAAAGAACGGTCATCATGGATATGGTTGCCGGGGTAATAAATACTTAGGGAGGTACATGTAATGATCGAAAATCGCTTGGTGGACATCGAGATGAAACTTTCCTATCAGGAGGAAACCATCCGAGAATTAAACGGCGTGGTCTGCGAACAGCAAAAGCGGATCGACCACTTGGAGTCGGTCTATAAGCTTTTTGCGAGCCGGGTCAAGGACCTGTCGGATGCCATCGGGGGGAAACCCCCCATAGATGAGAAACCTCCTCACTACTAGTGAGATCTCGTGGGTACCACGTTCAAAGGAAACACAATGCCGGACAATGACAACAACATTCCTACTGGCAAGGATACGGTTTGCTATGAAGCCTTCGGCAACCTCTACCTCAACATAACAAACCGGTGCAGCGCCAGTTGTGTATTCTGCATACGGGAAACCTGTGACGGGGTTTACGGTTACGACCTCCGCCTTTCAAGGGAACCTTCGGAAGAAGAGATAATCAGAGCGTTCGAAGGTCTCAAACTGACTGAATACAAAGAAGTCGTTTTTACCGGCTTTGGTGAACCCACATGCAGATTTGATACGGTGCTCCGCTTAACGGAGTGGCTGCACAAAAGGGGAATGTCTGTCAGGCTGGACACCAACGGCCACGCAGCACGCATGTACCCGGGCAGGGACGTTGTCGCGGAACTGAAAACGGCAGGCCTCGATGCGGTATCCGTGAGCCTCAATGCCGAATCGGAAGAAAAATATAACCGGTTGTGTAAACCCGCCTTCGAAGGGTCCTACCAGGCACTTCTCGATTTCACAAAAAAGGCCGTCACGGCCGGCATCCGGGCCCGCATGACCGTTGTCGGCCAGCAGGGTATCGACATCGAGGAATGTGAAAGAATAGCAACCGGGCTTGGGGCTTCCTTCAAGGTACGGTAATAAGCATTCAATGATCCGGCCCTTGTTGCGGTTCAAAGGCCCGTTTTGCTCCCAGAAAAGACGGCAGATGTCTGATCAGGTGCCAGAGGCTCCAGCGATGCTGCCATATCCTTTTCCCGAATCTTTTACGCCAGACCGGATCAGAGTAGAAACGCTTCACATGGGTATTGTAGAGATAATCGAGCCTTTCTTTTGAGGCGATCCCTTTCGGAATGAAAACGAAATTGAGACAGTTCATCCGCCGCCAGTCCTCATGAAAGTTCCCTTCCTCACGGATGGTTGACCATACGGGTGCTCCGGGAAAGGGGGTAAACTTGGCCATGTTCATATCGTCAAGTCCCAGAGAGAGGACGTAATCGCTCGTCTTTTGGATCGATTCTTCCGTCTCCCCCGGCAATCCCATCATGAACAACCCCTTGACCCGCAGACCGCACGACTTGATTCGTGCAACCGTGTCCTGAACCTCTTCCAGGCTGACCCCGGATTTGTGCCTCTCCAGCAACGCCGGATCAGCCGACTCAATCCCGACGGAGACCATCAGGCAGCCTGCATCCCGGAGCATTGTGAGGAGTTCATCGTCAGCATAGCCGACGCGGACCGCGCAGTTGAATTGGATGCCCAGCGGTTTGGCAGACAAGAGCCGGCACAGTTCGGCAATGCGGGATCTCTCCAAGGTAAAGAGGTCGTCATAGATGTTGATGTGCCGGACTCCGAAGCGTTTCCGGAGATGACTCATGTGTTCGTAAATGTAGTCGGGGCTGTTGAACCGAAAGGATCGTTTAAAGACGGAACGATCGCAGTAGGAGCACTGGTAAGGACAGCCTCGGCTGGTGTTCATCGTGGCACCGGGTGTGCGGATATAGCTGAAGAGCGGCAGGGTATAGCCTTCCGGAAAACCCTTCAGTCCCTCGTAATCCGGGAAGGGAAGCAGGTCCATATCGAGGAGCGTCCTCCGGGGTGGATTGACAATGACCTCATCGCCGTTGCGTCTGATCAATCCTTCAATTGTGGCAGGTTCTTTTCCCGAAGCCAATTCAGAGAGGGTCACCTCCCCCTCGCCGGGACAGAGATAGTCGATGCCGGGAAAGCCCGCCATCAGGGACGCTCCCTTGGCGGAGACGTGAACCCCGCCAAAGACAGTCTTGATCGCGGGATCGACTTCCTTGATCCGGACCGCCATGTCGTGACCGTCCAGGAAGCTGGAGGTCGTCGTCGAGAAACCAACCAGTTCCGGATCGGAGTGCAGAACGATCTTTACGTTTTCTTCGACCCCCTGCGGCGCGTAAGGGCCAAGGCAATCGTGCAGGACAACGACATGACCATCGCGCTTCAGATAGCCTGCAATCGAGAGGAGCCCGAGAGGAGCCATCCTGTTGGCCGTCGCCGTAATATCTTTCTTTCCGGGGATCCAGTTCGATCCGGCGGGATGGACCAGGGTTATCCTCATAAATTTTTTGCAGGCCTTATTTGTTTTTTATAAAGGGTCGGACGCAAATCCTTCGAAAAATCAAACGGCTGAAGGTAGCGCTGTTACGCATGAAATCGACAAAGCCCCGATAGTGGGAGACCCGCTCCCCTTCAGGCTGATACGTCACCCGGACAGGCGCTTCCATAACGGTAATACCCTGCCCTCTCGCCTCCGCCAGGATTTCCACCTCAAACTGGAAGCGCCTGGCCTTGACCCGCAGTTTCAAGCTCTCCGGCAGCGGGTAGAGTCTGAAGCCGCTTTGCGAATCCGCAATGTCAGGCCCACCCGAGGCCCGCACCCAGAAGTTCGAGAAGCCTCGCCCGAAGCGACTTTTCCACGGCACATGGCAGTGATCCATTCCTTCTCTTCGCCCGACGACAATCGGCCTCTTGCCCGGAGGGACGGCCTTGATGAAATTCCAGGCGTCTGCCGGGTCGTGCTGTCCGTCGGCGTCGATAGTGACGGCCCAGTCCACCGAGGGCGCGGCTGCGGCAAAACCGGTCAAGATCGCGGCCCCCTTTCCAAGATTGTCGTCATGACGGATCACGGTCACGGATGGGATATCATTGATCCGGTCATAAGTCCCATCGGTCGAGCCGTCGTCGATGACGAAGAGGGGTGCACCGATCTTAAGGGCCTCGGCAATGACCTCTGCTATCTTCCCTTCATGATTATAAACGGGAATCACGATCGCCACACGGCTGATGTCTATATTCATCGCGTTTTCCTAATCGGCAAAGAAGGCCATCCCCCAAGTCCCCGGCCCTGTATGCACACCCGTCGTCAACGAAAGCGGGGTGACTGCAATCTCCGCCAGGGGGTATCGTTTTTCAATTTCGGGGCGAACGGACTGCCTCACCCAGTCGCCGTTGTCCGTATATTCCAGCCAAATGGCTGACCGTGAATCCTTCGGCAGAACCTCGCCGAGTTTGTCAAGGGCAAAGGTGATTTGATCCTGCCGGTTCCTGACCATGCCGACCTTTTGGGCACCATCGGCTTGAGGGCTGATGACCGGCTTCATGTGCAGCAGATCACCGACAAAGGCCCCCGTTTTTGAAAGTCGTCCGCCGACGGCCAGATAGTGCAATCTGTCCACGAAAAGATATTCATGACAGCGCGCAACCGCCTTTTCTGCAAAAGCAATGACCTCGTCCGGGTCGGTTGTCCGGCGGGAAAATTCAGCCGTCATCGCGGCCAGAAGTCCCAGCCGTCCCGCGGCGCACCCGGTATCGACGACTGTAAGTGCGTTTTCAGGATCATGGTCGGCCTTCCACTGTAGGGCCGTCTGGTAATTTCCGGTGTAAACCGATCCCACACAGAGATAGAGAACTTTGCCGTAGAGGCTGAGCGCCCCCTGATACGCCTGATGCCGTTCCCGGACGGAGGACTGGGAGGTCGAAGCGGGGGTCCTTTTTTTCATGGCGCCATAAAGGGTTCCGGGGGTAAGGCAACTTTCCGGCAGAGAGGTATCCCCCAGGGAGATGTAGCTGTCGAGAAGGGTTATCTCGAACTGTCGTGCCACATCGCGCGTGAGCGAGCCCGCCGCGTCGGTCATCACATGAATCGCCTGCGCTCCTTGCGAATCCCGAAAGGTGGCCATCTGCGCGCTCAAATCATCTTCGGACCAGCGGACAACATCCCCGAACTTTTCCAGAGACCGTCGCGCCTCCGCCCGGTCGGGCGTATGGAGGTGCACCTTGACATAAGCGCCTTTTCTGATGACCACGAGACTCTCCCCGATTTCTGCGAGGGAGGCCATTTCTGCTTCCAATGTCTCTCCCGGCGACAGAACCATATCCACGCAGTACCCAGGTTCCGGCGCAACGGCGGCCTCTGCGCCATGCAGATGGAGTTGATCTCCGAAGAGAGCAGCGACAGGACAGAAAGTTTCGGCGTTGCCGATCAGGGAGTTGAAAAATCCGTCAAAAAAGAGAAGCATTCCCAGTGCCCCGGCATCGACAACCCCCGCCTCCTTCAGGCGTGGTTGCCGCTCCGGTGTTTCCCGCACAACACTTACCAGATGCGCCATGATCCCTTCAACCCACGCTGTGTCCGCGGCGGCAGGAGCCTCGCAAACAACTTCCGCGAGCCCATCGAAAAAGGTCAGCATCGTCCCCGGCTGTGGATCTCCGACCGCTCGCCATGCCTGATCCCGTCCCTTTTGAATCGCCGCGGGGAACTTCTCCGGGGTATTCGCACGGATGAAGGCGTCGAAGAATCGGGCCGCGATATTGCCGGCATTCCCCCGCGCCGAAAAGAGCAGATCTTCGGCGACGTCTTCACTGTTCGTATCAATCCGGCGCAACGGCGCCAGGCTGATGATGAGATTGCGCCCCGTATCACCGTCGGGAACAGGAAATACATTGATGCGGTCCAGAAGACCCGACCAGGCCGTCACCCGCTCGACACCGTCAACAAGGGCTCTGCGAAAATTCGGGGCTGTCATCAAAACTCCAGGGCCGTGCGTATTTCTTCCGGGATTGAGAAGAGCATTTCCATCCCCGGCGCTTTCACTGCGACCTGCTCCGTTCTGCCGCGCGTGCATTTTTTGCCGTCTTTTTTCAACCTGATTTCAAAGTCGAAAACGAGTTTCGTCTTCGCTTCCACCAGCGTAGCCTTGCAGATGAATTCATCCCCATAACGCAGGGGAAAGATGTGTTTCGAGGATGTCCGGATGATCGGGAAGAGGCATTGCGTTTTATTGTAGTACTCGTTGAGGTCGATACCACGGCGGGCAAGGAGCCCTCTCCTACAGTCCTCATAATAATTGAAATAATTGCCGTGCCATACGATCTGCATGGGATCGAGTTCGTAAAAGGCTACCCGGCGCTCCGTTTCAAAACTCAAAAGTTGTTTGTCGCTCATGACAGAACCCTTTCCACCTATCTTACTGCCGGTTTAAAGACATCCGTTTTGGCGATCACCTCAGCGATGTTTTCGATATCCCGGTCCATGGGCCGATCTTCAATGACCCCATCGGCAGTGACACGAATGTTTTTGATCACATCCGACAGCGCCGGGCGGGCCTGAAAGTCCTTACGCAGCTCACACCCCTGCGCGGCCGTCAGGAGGTGAATGGCGACAATCCGCTCCACGAGGGTACAGATCCGCTGGGCATCCCGCGCGGCGATGGTGCCGAGGCTGACCTTGTCCTGGTTGTGCGACTCGCAGGATCTGGAGAATGAGGCTGCCGGCATCGTTCCTTTCAGGGCCTCGGCGCACAGGGCCGTCGCCGTAATGGACATGGCCTTGAAGCCGTGGTTCAACAGAAATCGATCCCCCGCGGCGCCGACCAGATCGGCCGGGAGACCCCGATTGGTCTGAGGGTTTACCAACAGAATGATCTGACGGTCGGAGATGTCGGCAATCGCTGCCAGGGCGCACTTGAGCGCATCCATCGCAAAGGCGAT
This sequence comes from Syntrophales bacterium, assembly GCA_028718565.1. Classification (GTDB taxonomy): domain Bacteria; phylum Desulfobacterota; class Syntrophia; order Syntrophales; family UBA2210; genus UBA6078. Next base: position 14,192 of record JAQULO010000013.1, read on the forward strand.
ATGCCCGCCGTAAAAATTGCCGCTCATGAAAGGCTTCCCCGTCTCGGGATCAAAGATCGGATTGTCATTCGAGCTGTTGGCTTCCGTCTCGACCCACACCCTGATCCAGGCAAGGGCATCATAGAGGACCCCGGCAATCTGCGGGGTGCAGCGTATGGAGTAAGGGTCCTGCAGGGAATCGGGGGAGTGCTCTTCCATCTCGGACGAGGAGTGTTTTGTCGCCAGGAGATCCCGCAGGCGTTTGGCGACATGGATTTGTCCGGCGAAGGGTTTCACCTCGCCGATTAGGGGATGAAAATGATGAACCTTCCCTTTGAAGGCATGGACACTCAGGGCGGCGGCGCACATAAAGGCGTCAAGAATCCTCTCCGCCCGGTCCACCACCATGACGGCAATCCCCGTCATGGTCGATGTTCCGTTGATCATCGACAGGGGCTCTTTCGGTTCGAAACGATAGGGGGAGAGTTTGGCTGCCTGCAGCGCCTTCAGCGCTGGCATCCTCTTACCCCGGTACAAGACCTCCCGTTCCCCCGCCAGGCAGGCGGCGACGTACGACATGGGGGTGAGATCGCCGGAGGCGCCGACGGAGCCCTCGGACGGGACCGCCGGGGTAATGCCGAGATTTAGAAAGGCCTCGAGCTGCTTTAACAGCGCCATCGATACGGCAGAATACCCCATCGCCAGGCAAATCATCCGGCAAAGCATGGCGGCACGCGTTTCTGCTACGCCGATGAGATCGCCCGTTCCGCAACCGTGGAAGGCAATCGGGCTCACGACATGCTTTGAGGCGGCCTTCACGGATATCCGCTTTCCGCATGATTTGCCGTATCCGGTGTTGGCTCCGTACACGGCGACACCATTCTGCATGGCGTCCGTCAGCATGGCCCGCGCCCCTTCAATTCTCCGGATGAAGCTTTCATCCGCGCTCAACCGTACCGCCGCCTTTCCTTCAGAGACGGCAACAATCTGCTCAAGGGTCACGGGGCCTTCTCCAACAACAACCGCTTTCTTCTTAATCATTTTTCGTAATTCCTTCTTTTCCGAATGTATGGGATATCAGATCCCGCCTGCGATGGCGGAATGTGTTATCGGCCTTTTCTTTTACGATGACCTTTTTGAGGAGTTTGAACATTTTATAGTTCTGAGGCTCCTCTTTATAAAAGGCATTCCATGCCTCATGGTACAGTTCCTGAAGTCTTTGAGGAGTCATATGTTTCGGCTGAAAGATCACCCGGTCGCAGGTATAGTCGTTCCAATCGTAAGACATGATGCGGCCTTCCCGATGGAGATCCTCAAAGGCCCGGGTATGGGGGAATGGGGTCAGAACGGTAAATTCCGCGAGGTCGAGTTCGACCTCCAGGAGAAAATCGATCAACCTCTTGATGTCGTCTTCCGTCTGATGGTCCAACCCCAGCAGGATAGTCCCCTCGACGCCGATGCCGTGGTCGTGATAGCGTCTGATTCGGTTGCGGATGGTGTCGGATGTATCGAAGATGGCCTGATAGACATACCAGGCCCCTGCCTGGGCGGCCAGATCGAGGACCTCGTCATCATCCTCGATGGGATGGCAGCACCATTTCTTTTTCAGGGGAATCATCTCCCGGAAGAGTCCCAGTTCCCACGCCTTGTTCTGAGCCAGTGAATTGTCGACGAGAAAGAGCCGGTTGTTGTCGATCCCGGCCATTTCTTCGATCACGCGGTCATAGGGGCGAGGCCTGAAGGATCGACCTCCCAGGAAACTGACGCAACAGGGATAGCAACTGAAGCGGCCTCCCCGTGAGGCATGGATGAGATCGACCATCTGCATTCCTTTGTGGTAGTAAAGCTCACGCGTCAAGATTGAGCGTCGCGCCGGCCCGAGCGACTCAATGGGGGGAAAATCGAGGAGGTAGTCATAGCGTTGTTGCAGGCGACCTTTTTTGAAATCGTCGATCACGCCGTCCATGCGCCCCTCCGCCTCGCCAAGGAAGACGGAATCGGCATGCAGCATTGTCTCTTCATCGTGCAACATCGTAGCAATACCGCCAAAAATGACCTTGATCCCGCGAGCCCTGAACCGGTCGGCGATCTCCCAGCCTCTTTTGATCTGGCTTGTCAGCATCATGGAAATACCGACCAGGTCTGGGGAGTCTTCAAAATCAATGGGGACAAGGTTTTCGTCGACAAAATCAACATCAACTTCTTCGGGAAGGGTTGCCGCAAAAACGACCGGTCCGTGGGGGGGTAAATGAAACTCCGTCTGCCCCTCGAGTTTGCACCATTTCGGATAGATCAATTTTAATTTCATGGCGTCCTTTTCAATCGGTTTGACCCGGTGACGGTTGCTGCTGCAAATCTCCGGCGGATATGGGTTCAGCGCTGATCAACGTCAGGCGGAGCGAATAATCCACTGCGGTATAACCGGTCAGTTCCACCACGCCCGGCATCCCGCTTTGAACGGCGGAGGCCCTGACCTTGCGACGAGTTTTGTGATTTGCGCCGTAGGCCGTGATCTCCCAGCCGTCACCCCGACGGGCAACCACATCGATTATCCCGCCTTGCCGGTCGTCGTACCGGCAGACGGCGGCACCGTCTTCGAGGGTGCCGGTCTCCAGAAGACGTCCCTCGGGCGCAAGAAAAATGAGACGGATATCCTCCATCATGTTGTCCGCAAACCGAGGCGTATCGAAGGGCGGCACCGCCCGCTCCACGTGCACCTCTTTTCCGCCTCCGGCCTCAAAAAGGACAAAGCCTTCCAGGGTAAGGAGCGCACTGTGTGTTCTCCGCGCCCGGGGATCGAACAGGGTGATGCCCAAAAGGGTCTCCGGCGTCCGTCCGGCAACGGTTGCCTCCAGCGAATGAATCAATCGATAGGGGCGGTTAAGGAAGGGCTGCTCGCATCGCCGCACATTGTCCTGTGCGCCCGTCGTATCCGAAGGAGGGATAACGGGAAGCCGGCCGCACGCGCTCAAAAGGACTGCCAACGCCATCCCCCCCAGCCATAACAGAGAGGTCTGTCGGATTATACGGAGGCTCTTCATTCCACTTCCCGGAATATTGATTCAGGGATCTTTCCATTGACCCGGATATCGCTGAATTCAAAGAGGGTGTAGTTCCCTTCACTCTCTACGATCTTCACGGATCGCAAAATGCCCGGTCTGTCGGGCGCCGGCGCGATCACGATGCGTTCGATCATCGCAGCAAGCCCCTCTTCCTTCGGCGTCATGATAATCTGCGGGTCTTCCCCCCCCTTCAACACCGCCGAAAAATACGGATTGGTTGTAAATCGGCCCTTGCTCCATTGACCGATCTCCTTGAGGATAACCTGCATGGATTGAAGCGAGTCGCTGGTAGTTTCGATGAGTCCTGTGCTCCCCTGTGTATACCGCCTGATCCCCTGGCCGCTCGTCAGGAGGATGCTCTTGACCGGAGACGAGTACTCCCACCGGATTGCATCGGGGGCCTGAAAATAGAAGCGCCCCTGGGAAACCAGGGGGGTGGTCAGGATCTTCATGTGTTTCGACTGGGTAAACCCGGCATTCAGCGAAGAGACCTTCGCCGATTCCCTCTGAATATCCTCCCAGCTGTTAGTCCAGTTCTCCGCCCATGCGGGCATAGATAAGCACATAAAAAACGTGAAGATGAGACAGAGAACGCTTGAGATACCGCTCTTTTTTTTCATGAAATCCATTACCAGCCGGAAGCCGCCGGCAAACAATACGAAGATACAATTCTTAAAATGAAAGACAATCGCTTTTTCAGAACATCCCACCATTGACCGATATTACCTGCCCCGTAACGTATGACGCGTCATCGGAACAGAGGAATCGGACAACCTTGGCGACCTCTTCCGGACGTCCGATCCGCGCCATGGGAATGAGCTCCTTGATCTTTACGATGGGCGCGCCCTCGATCATATCGGTATCGATGAGCCCGGGCGCAACCACATTCACCCGTAATCCCAGACGCGCAACCTCGGAGGCAAGGGAGCGACTGGCGCCGATCAGACCCGCTTTAGCTGCCGCATAATTGGCTTGGCCTCTGTTACCCATGAGGGCGGATACGGAGGCGATGGAAACAATCGACCCTTTACGCCTCCGGACCATCGCCTTGACCGCCGGTTTGGTCATATTATAAAAACCTTTCAGGGTCGTTTGAATCACCGAGTCCCAATCTTTCTCCGGCATCATCATGAAGAGGCCGTCGGCATTGATTCCTGCGTTATTGACCAGAACTGAGAGGCCTTTGTATTGTGCGACGATCCCTTCCATCGCCTCTGCGGCTGCCTTCGAATCGGCCACATCGAAGCAAAGCTTCTCCGCCTGCCCCCCCTTGGAGCGGATCATACTCAGGGTTTCCTCGGCTGCCGCCTCATTGGACTTGTAGGTGATCAGAACCCCGTAGCCGACAGCGGCGAGATCAACGGCAATGGCTCGTCCGATGCCGCGGCTGCCCCCCGTTACAATGGCAATCTGCATGTCATTCATGATGCTTTAGACTCCTGTAATCAGGCCGTTTCCTCAGATTCGCGAAGCACCTGGATTTCCACTCGGCACAGCATGTCATCGCCTGCCTGGACCTCTCCGGCTATCACGTTGTATTGATCGATATGGTAAAGGCTCCTCACGGTTGTCCGGAGGATTGTATCCACCGGAATCCGGTCGCAAAAAAAGTCGGCGTTTTTGACGCCGACCATCCATCCCCGCCGGTCGGTGGCGCTTCGTCCCCCTTCGGTTTTTCCGCTGATGTAAACCGCCGAGGTCTGCGCCACAACCTCAATGAGAACAATGGGGTCGACAAACAAATCCCGGCACAGAGGCCATTGATCAGAGACACGAGCCCTTGTAACGGCCTTATCGTCATCGATGTCCAGAACCTCATCGATCAGCTTCATCCGGCCGCGATGCGGAATGAGTTCTTCTATATCCATACAACACGGCGTCTGCAAAATCAATTTTCCTCCGTCCCGGCTATCTGTGATTTAATATATTCAAAACCACCAAAACATGTTAAGAGACGGTCTACTTAAGTCAAAATGTTTAAGGATGTCAAGGGAATTATCGGCGCCGCCGTAGGTTGCGGGGCGTCCCAACAGACGCATCGGGCGCGATGCGAAGAATGATGTAATGAACTCGTGAAAACAATCATTTCAAAGACAAATACCATAAACAACCGGATCGGGTATCAGGATATTCTCTGCCTTCCCCCGGAGGCGCACCGGGATTTTATCCTGAACGGCTGCACCTATGAAGAGCTCTATCGCCTTGCCGGAGGACTTAGCCGACTCTCCCGAGCCTCCGAATCGGAAGATCCGCTGATCTGCTTATGCACCGACGACAAGGCCCTCCTGATGGCGGCCCTGCTGGCCTCCCTGGCTGGCGGGCCCCGACTGGTTCTTCCCCATGCCTTCTCACGCCAGGCTGTTGCTGACGTCCATGAAAGCCTGTCCCCTGAATTTTATCTGACGGACAGCACGGAGCAGACCGACGCTCCGGCGGGTTCGAAGATTGTTACTCCGTCATCATTGACCGGGGACGTCCTGGACCCGGCCTCCATGCGGGACCCGGACGAGCCCTTTCTCATCCTCTTTACGGGCGGATCGACCGGAAACCCCCAAATGTGGCCAAAAACGCCCAGGAACATGTTGGCCGAGGCCTGTTTCCAGGTTGATACCCTCGGCATGACCGGAGAGGATATTTTCTTGTCGACCGTACCGCCCAATCACATATACGGGCTTCTCTTCTCCGTCCTTGCGCCCTTTATCAGCCGAGCCCGCATTTTGAAAGAGACCTGCGTCTTTCCAAGAGAGATCATTCGAGCCGCGCGCGATTTTCAGGCATCCATTCTGGTCAGTGTTCCAGCCCACTACCGGGTCCTTCGGACAGAGGCCCTCAACTGCGGGCATCTCAGGATAGCCCTTTCTTCTGCCGGGACTTTGGATCGAGAAGACGGTGCTTTTTTTCATGACAAAACGGGGCTCGAAATTACGGAAATCTTCGGTTCGACGGAAACGGGAGGGATCGCGCAACGACGCCGCTCCCAGGACGGCGAATCGTGGATTCCTTTGCCCCCTGTTGATTGGAAGATAGATGAAGGGAAATTGTGTGTCCGTTCGGACTTCCTCTCCCCTGCCCTTCCTCGTGACGGCGAAGGCTTTTTCATGACAGCCGATCGCATCGATGCGGATGGAAACGATCGATTTATCCTCCGGGGGCGGACGGATACGGTCGTTAAAATCGGTGGAAATCGGGTCGATATGGCGGAAATTCAGGCCAAACTAAAGCAGATTCCAGGGGTTCGTGATGCGTTTGTTGTGTCCCTTCCGGTCGGGAAGGGGCGCCAAAACGAGCTGGCCGCCGTTGTGGCGACGGACCTTACGGTTGCCCGACTGCGTCGTCAAATCGCCCAAATCTGCGAAGCCTATGCGGTTCCCAAACGACTGGCGGTCGTCGATGAAATACCGTTAACGCCGGCAGGAAAATACATAAGGTCGAAAATTGACGGGATTCTGCGAAGAGGAACGTCAGTAAGGTAAAAAGATATAATTTTTTAATATCTCTGTTACTGTATCAGCCATCGTCTTATTACGGTGGCCAGCAGCGGGAGCTGCCATCGATCCGCTGAATGGCGTTGATATGCGTTGCTTTCCTTTTTTTATAATTTCATACAACTATCAACCGATTTCCAAAATATGTATTCCCGGATTTGATTGCTTGTCCAATTTCTGTGATCCCATGTTTCTCCGCTTAAGTCATCACCCGCATATAGGTATTGCCCGAACTTTACTTTCCTAAACTTGCTTACTGCTATGAAGGCCGAACATTCCATATCCACGGCTACACATCCCTCGGATATTCTATCCTTAATCTTATCTTTTGTCTCTCTATACGGCGCATCGGTTGTCCACGTCCTTCCAATAATATAGGGCGTTCCATCCGCCTTCATTTCGTTTTCAAGAATCTTTATCGTGGTATCATCCATTTCAATAATTCTACCTGCATGCTGATAATGATATGACGTTCCCTCATCTCTTAAAGCAGATGAGGGAATAATTATCTTGCCCACTTGAATGTTCTTTTTTAATACGCCGGCGCCGCCGCAAGCAACGAATCTTTTAAAGCCATAGGCAATAGCCTGTTCAAAAAACAATATTGCAAGAGGAGCTCCCACGCCAGAGCAATATATCCCCACATCCTTTCCCTTATAGGCGATGCTATATAATGGAAAATCCCCAACATCTCTTGCAAACCCACCTATTTTCTTTCCATTTTTCTCGCGAACAACTTTTTCGACAACTTCCGGGAAAAATGAAATCACACAACAGTCGGCACCACCAATGGGTCGCTTATGTTCCGCCGCATTGATCGACGCTGAGGAATTGCTATCAAATTCAGTTAATGGGATGTCCATACTGGTTAATTTTCTTTTTGTTTTTCATCCGTGTAACGCTGCGGTAACCTGCCGCGCCAGGATAATCGGGGACGCCACACCGGTTTTATCAATCCTTCTTTGGTCGCCCACCTTTTTGAGGAGTCAAGATTCTTGTCAACTTGTTTTCCAACCTCTCGACAAAACTCTTGCTGCCTAAAGGCCGTCCTGTTCGTTCATGCCGTTGTAGCAGCCCGTATTCCTCGTCGGAAACATCACCGGAAAGAAACTGTCGCCAGTCGCCAACCATCCCCAACAACGGGTTTACCTTCACAAGGTCATCGTTTTCCCCTTTAATGTGCGCCTCGGCACTGCTCCATGGATATTCTTCAGGAATTGAACTCAAACCAGCCCTGACCGGATTGAGTTCAATATAACGGGTTGCTGTAAGAAGATATTGCTCATCCATCAAGAAAGATGCAAAGCGCCCCTGCCATAGATGACCTCTCCATTTCTCCCGAAAATTGATGTGCCGCGTATAACGCCGGTGCGCCTCGCCTATCGCACGACGAAGGCCATCTTCGGATTCAGGCACGGCAATCAGATGCACATGGTTGGACATCAGGCAGTACGCCCATATTTCGACGCCGCATGTATCGCACCATTCGCCCATAAGATGGATATAATACCGGTAATCATCATCGCAGAAAAATGTGTCCTGCCTGCGATTGCCACGCTGGGTTATATGATGGGGATAATGCTCTGCAACTACTCTCGCGATACGTACCATGGCTGACTTTTATTTCTTTCAATACCCTGTGTCAATAAAAAACTAGTATGGTGTCCCCCGTTTTCCCCCCCGTTTTCCCGAAGAAGTTCCGACAGAAGAAGTGCCGCTCCTTGACCACTCCGTTCTTTCGTGTTAGGTGCTCCTAGTAATGGACTCCCCTGAGCTTGGTGTTGATTTTCATGCTTGCCCCCGTTCTGCCCCCGCTTTCCAAGGGCATCCCGGTTCGATTCCGGGCTCCGGCACCGGAAACATCAAGGGGGAGGGGTTACGGTTTGTAGGGGCTGCACCCCTTTTTTCGTTAATCCACAGATGAAAGGCAGCCCACAGGGTTCCGGGTGATTGATTGTGAGTGAGAAGACAGGGATCGACGAGTTCTATGACCTTGCGGATCGGCACATGCGCGAGGGACGCTACAATGAGGCGATCAGGATATATCTCAAACTGGCTGAGGTACATCCTGAAAATGAATCGATCGTCATGTCCCTGGCCTGGGCCTACCGGGACAATGGAAGAGTATCCGATGCCGTCCGCTGTCTGGAGAGCCTCCTGGAAAAGGAGCTGGGGAGACAGATTTTCACCGGTTTTGCCTTTGATGAACTGGTGAGGATATACCGGGAAGAAAGCAATCATCCCCGCCTCGTTGCTATCTGTGAGAAGGTGGTTGCCGTTCAGCCCAATGACGTTTCTCTCCTGACAACCCTCGGAGATGCATATCTGGGGGCGGGGAGGTCGGGCAGGGCCGTCGAGGTCTTTGCGGCGCTCACAGAGATGGAGCCGGATTCCCCTGCGCTCTTCTGCCGTCTCGGCGACGCTCACATTGCGGCCGAAGATTTCGACAGCGCCGAAGACGCTTACAACAGGGCTATTTTGGTAGAGCCGTCGGATGCTCCCCGGTTTTACAGCACTCTGGGCAGCGCCCTTTTCCGGGCGGGGCGGTATGAGCGCGCAGAGAAGGCACTGAAGAGGTCGCTGGAGAGTTGTCCCGATCAGCCCCTCGTCTATTGTAGCCTTGGTGATGCACTCATCAGGCAGGGAAGGCTGGCTGATGCCGGAATAGCGTATGAAGAAGCGGTCCGTCTCGATCCTGTGTCTACAGGGGGATATTACAACCGTCTGGGAAACATGCTTGCCGGGGAAAACCATCATGACATGGCGATAGGGGCCTTTGAAAAGGCCGTTGCGGCGGACCCGCGCAACCCCTTCTATTCTCTTAGCCTTGTGAAATCGTACGAGGCGGAAGGTCTTTACGAGAAGGCACAATCGCTGGGGCTTTTCCCCAGATGAGACGGCCGGTACCCGCCAACAATTTCTTGACAGATACTCTTGATGTGGGATATGAGTCACCCAAAGTTACGAAGGTGTGCCTCAGTGGGGATGTAGCTCAGCTGGGAGAGCGCGGCGTTCGCAATGCCGAGGCCAGGGGTTCGATCCCCCTCATCTCCACCATTTTTTAGGGGTAGGCTCTTACACTTGCCTGTTCCGGTTTCCGGAACACATGGAAAAAGCCATTATACAAAAGTAGGATTGCTCCATGGGTAAGAGCTCTCTTTGGGCTCTGCTTTTGCTGGCGACTATTATTGTTGTAGTCGGAATTTATTGTTTTGAGCAAGGCCCGGCATCTGAAAAGGTATACAGCAATGGTATCGGTGCCAACGTTCCCCCTTTCCATCTCCATATGTCGACAAAGACGGCGTTCCGGACGGGTTTGATATAAAATAGGCCGACTGGATCGCAGAGAAAATAGGTTCCAAGATCAATCACCAGCCGATGGCCTGGGAAAAATTAAGAGAAAAACACAAGCCTTAATAGTGTACTATTTTCATACATGACTGTATAGGCATGAGACAAGAACTCCCTTTCATACTTTGCACTATAGAAAATCGTGCAATTCTATCGATAATATCGTAACATATTAATAATATAAGTAATTATGTTATAATGTCCTTCGTTATTTTCCAATTTCCGGTGCGCCTTTTTTATGGCATAGAGCTTGCTCTTCCTACTCCTATTCAGTTAAACTTCACCTTCCTTATAAAGGGGCGACACATTGATCTTGGGGGTAACAAGGAACGAGGTTTCTTTTGTTTTGACCACACGTTAAAGAGTAGGGTGACCATGATGAAGGTGCAAAAGGTTGCACTGCGCAAGCAATTAAGCGCGAGTTCCTGGCGTGGCTTACCCCGGCCCCGTCGGGGCGGGGTACGTTCATTAAGCATATACCGAAAGATTCAAGAAACAAACAGCGAGAATGCTGTGGTTGAGTTCATATCGGCGACGATTGTGTTGTGCAGGTGGTATTTCGAAAATTCAATTTCAGGAGGTGTTTTTTCGTTCCGGTTGTGGGGGGTAGTATTCAATCGTGGTGGTAGTATAAAAAAATAGGGAGGCTTATTATGGAAAAAGGAAAGATTCACAAAGCATGGTTTATGATGGCGGCATGTTTTACCTTGATGGCATCTTTGGGGACGATAACCTTATTGTCTTTTTTAACAAGGCCGGTGTCCGAGGCCTTGGGATTCTCAAGGGCTGCGTTTACCACCTATGCCAGTATCGCGGGTCTCATGATTATTGTGGCCATGCCTTTTTGGAGCAAGATGTTGCCTAAAATCGGCGTCAGGGCTATGGTTGCCATCAGCGGAGGACTTTCCGGCATTGCCTATATATCAATGTCATACTTTACTACGCTGATGCCCTTTTATGTTGCCGGTGCTGTTCTCGGCTTTGCTATCCCCGCATGCTCGATGTTGCCTACATCGGTCATTATCACCAATTGGTTTGTGGAAAAAAAGGGGTTAGCCATGGGAATTGCGATGTCCTTTACGGGTGTGATTGTTGCCGTAACCGCCCCCTTCATTGCCCCATTGATTCAACGTAGCGGCTGGCAGTCCGCCTACATGGCCATAGGGATAGCAGTGCTGATACTGACGATTCCGGTTGCTATGTTTTTGACAATCCATCCGTCGCAAGTGGGCTTAAAAGCCTATGGCGCTAAGGACGATGCTCCATCTGCGTCGGCAAGTACATTGCCGGGGGTATCTTCTTCAGTGGCACAAAAGTCAGCCGCATTCTGGCTTGTTTTAACGGCGATATTCTTGGGAAATGCGGCTGGTGTCGGATTTATTTACCATATCCCTGCCCATTTGGTGGCAAGTAAAGGTTTTAGTCCAGCCGCGGTAGGGTCATTTATGAGTCTCTGTATGCTTATCCTGATTGGCACCAAAGTAGTTCTAGGTTGGGTGAATGATCGTGTAGGAACGGTCAATGCAAGTCTCATTACGATTTTCGGCGGTGCGCTGGCGTTATTCCTGTTTATCTTTATGAAACAAGGCGAAGCCGTGATATCCGTTATAGGAATAAGCTTATTAATTCTGTATACTTTTGCGTACGCTTTCTACACCGTCTTCCCACCGCTCATCACGGGAACAATGTTCGGCTTAAAAAACTTTGCTTCCTTATACGGACTGTTGGTGGTCGCGGCTTCTCTCGGCGTTGCGGCAGGAAATCCTTTGTATGGGATGTCCTTTGATAAAACAGGGTCTTATAATCTGATGCTGTATGTTGGTATCATTTTGATGGGCATCACTGCGGTTTTGGTTCCGATTGCAATTAAGTTAAGCGCCAAATTGCCCAGGGATTAATGAAGGGGGGATTGAGATCAACCAGGCAGAAAAGTTAAGAGTTGTTCCCGAGATTCCGGGCCATGAGAAACGAGCCGGGAAATACAAGGCCGACGGGCTTTAAGGGCTAGATACATTTGATATGATTTACGGCGGAATAGTGGAATAATGTCCGGACAAAATGGCCATTATTGACAATTACGAGCGGCTAAAGATCAGGCCGATGCCTTGTCGCCGCTAACTTAAGGCGCCAAGGCATCGACAGGGGGGATGTAACGTTCCCCCGAATGAACTACCTCGCCGCAAGCAGCGGGGTGTCAAACGCACGATCTCATTCGTAACTCCTCAAGCGGCAGGAAATTAACCCCCAGAGGGATTAAAGACAGGGCTCGTGTACTTTGGAAAAAACACAAGACACGATCAGAGGCACGCCGGAGCATCTTCGCATACATCGAGACATTCTATAATAGGATCAGGGGAAATTCATATTGGGGATATGTTTCTCCTGTTGACTCTGGCAGACTGTCTATGGCAGCTTAACCGTGTTCTCTTTTTCGAGGTAAGATCAAAGTTCCAGGCCTTATACGACGAAACATGGTGTCAGTTGTAGCGGAGGCCGGTGTGAAGCCTTCCTGGTCGCGTGTATTTGGTGTTGTCGGGAGATACAATGATAAATGAGGAAACCTTAAGACAGCATGTTGCGGCATCTGACTTCCGAAACCTCTCTCAATTCTATAAAGAGTATAAACCTCGTCTGCTGGAGCTTGTATTGCAGTATTTCATGGTGGAGCCCAGCATCTCAGATCCAACTTTTGATTTTGTACTTAATTCTGAAAAAGGAAAACGGAAGGTCGCTGCCTATATTGATCTTTTCGGGGAAGCGATTCAGGGACAGGTGGATCTTTTCATCACGGGTCAGCAAAATGCGGGGATTGAAAATGCAAGAGAAGGTTCTCAAATTGGAGATGCTCTAGGATTTCTCTATACTTTTAAAAAAGCGTTATGGCAATGCATTGTTGAACATAATTCAACAACCAGTGGTGTGGGTAAACGTATTGATTTGACAGACTTTCAGATTGTAGATTTCTTGTGCGAGTACGCCGACCAAACCCAGGCAAAATATTTTACGAAAACGGCCAAGGAAATTATCGTCCACAATGCAGACAGGCTTGTTAAGCTCCAGAAGTTTACCACCGATATGGTCTACAATTTAAGTGAAGAAAAAGTTTTTTATCTTGCCAGAATGGCAATTATCGATATTTATAATCTTCAGGGCGAGGTTCTGGTCTTTCAAGACGACAGGAAAATCACCGATAGCTTAAAGACCCTTTCAAACATCCTCCAGGAGGACCTTGAAACGCTTATTGAGAAAGCTACTCATTTCCAGATAACGCTTGTGGGAGATCATGCCGATAAAATCTTTACCCCCGATGATCAATTAGTGCAGTCCGACAAATTCACCCTGAAATTCATTATTAAACCGATTAACGATACCAAGCGTTCCGCACCCCTGGGCGTTTTCATTCTTCACGATAGGGGGCACTATTTTACATTTACCAAGTTCGAAAAGTTCCTGCTCGACCAATTGGCATCCTTTGTCGGCGCCGTTACAGCCAATTGCCGAATGACTTCAGAAATAGAAGAAAAGAGAAAAGAACTGGGCTTGTTGGCGGGACGCCTCATTTCTATACAAGAAGCGGAAAGAAAAAGAATCGCCGCCGTCATGCACGATACAGTCGTACAAACTATGGCGGGCGTGGGCTATAAGGCGCTTTACTGCCAGCAGCTCATCCACAAACATCCTGATAAACTTGAAAATGAACTGGATCTTCTGATCACCAACATAAACAGTGCCATCAAAGAATCTCGCGAAGTCATTAAAAAACTTCGCCCCCCCGTGCTCGATGGCGTGGGGATCATGGCTGCTTTCAATGACCTCCTCAATGAGTTCAAGGGGGAGAACAATATTGACATTAAATTCACTCATCCGAAGGTCGTTCAGATAGATTCGCACAAGGCAACATCACTATACCGCATTTTGCAAGAGTCATTAGTAAATATCAAAAAACATTCCGCCGCCACAATGGTCAGCGTCTCAGTGAAATACGTAGACGAAAAAAAGTTAATGATGGAAATTGCGGATAACGGGCGAGGACTGCCACTTGCGAGTGACAGAAAAAGTCATAATAAAACAGGAGTCGGGTTGCTGATTATGCGGGAGCGCATCGAGGAACTTCAGGGGAAACTTTACTTAACCTCTGAGATAGGAAAGGGATGCAAAATATCGGCTGTCATTCCTCTACAGGATGGTGAAGCAAATGAATAAATACAAAGTCCTTATTGTAGATGATCATGAAATTGTGAGAGAAGGGTTGAAATCCCTTTTAGGTCTGGAGGACAATATCGAGAGCGTAGGTGAGGCAAGTTCCTGTATGGAATGTCTTACGTTAATGGAAAATCAGAAATTCGATGTCGTCCTGATGGACATTAAAATGCCGGGCGTAGACGGTATCGAGTCTACCCGACTGGTAAAGGAGAAGTACCCAAAAACTAAGGTAATTTTGCTGACAAACTATGATGATGAGGCATTTGTGCTTGGAGGCCTCAAGGTAGGAGCGGACGCCTATGTCTTAAAAGATGTGAGAACGGGCGATCTGGTCAATATTGTGAATAATGTTCTGATGAATAAATTCTATGTTGATCCCGGCATTGCTGGAAAAATCATTGAGCGTTTGAGCGATTCCGTATTTGCAAAGGCATCTCTTCCCCCAACACGCCCCCATTTTTCTCAGAGAGAACTTCAAATGCTGGAATATCTGGTCAAAGGAATGTCGAACAAAGAAATGGCGAACAAAGCACATCTTTCTATAGATACCATCAAGGCTCACATCAGAAACATCTACAAAAAAATGGACGTAACAAGCCGGGCCAAAGCCGTCAGGAAGGCTATTGAGGATGGCGTTATCTGTTTACCCCGATAGTCGGCGCATTTTCTCACACCAACGTCTTCTTTGACACTTACAAAAGGCACATCTCACCTTTTAACATTCAATATTTCACTACTTCGTGTAATTGAAAAAATCACGAATCCGTGATGTGTTACCCTCGTTACATGGATAGGCGGACCCCTCGCATGCCTGGAGTCGCTGCATCGCATGGTTCAAGGGAAACCTCGAGGAATAATTCCGGCCATGACAAGCCAAAAGACCCTGTGCCATTATAAGGGAGAGGAAAATTTGAAATGAAAAACGAATTAAAGGCATTGTTTAATCCCTTACATATTGGCCCCTTAACGCTTAAGAACAGGCTGGTATTTTCTGCGATGGGGCAGAATGTCAAAAATTGGGCTGAATTTTTATCCATCAGGGCCAAAGGAGGCGTCGGCCTTGTGATGGTTCCAAGCGGTATGATCATGCGGGATGCGGCTGATCAAATTTTTCATATCCATGCGGACAAATTTATTCCGGGATTAGCGGAGATTGCACAAGCCTTGCATGCTCACGGAGCGAAGGTCGGGATACAGATCCATCACCAGGGAAGACAGTCGCACTTTCCGGACACCCCGGTGGCTCCGTCGCCGATACCCTGTCCCGTAACGAGGCGGATGCCCAGAGAACTGACGCGGGATGAAATTCTGAACCTCGTCGAAGAATATTCCGATGGGGTCAGACGAGCGCGAGATGCCGGCTTCGATATGGCTGAGATCCATGGCGCTCACGGTTACCTGGTCAACCAGTTCCTGGCGGCCCGCAGCAATCAAAGAAGGGACGAATACGGAGGAGATGCCGTCAAAAGAGCCCGGTTTCTGGTTGAAATCATAAGCAGATCTCGTGACAAGGTGGAAAGCTCTTTTCCGATTTGCTGCCGGATCAATGCGATCGACGGTATCGAGGGCGGGTTGACCATCGAAGACAGCAAGTTGACGGCCCGGCTGGCCGAGCAAGCCGGAGCAAGTCTGATCAACGTTTCGGGAGGCGTTTACGGCTACCCCATTACGATCCCCTCTCTATATTCGCCTCCGGCGATTTATGCCGAATATGCCGCGCAGATAAAAGAAGTCATCAAAATACCCGTCTGCGTGGCAGGACATATCGATGATATTCAATCGGCGGATCGGATGGTCAGGGATGGTAAGGTGGATCTCATCGCTCTGGGGCGCCCATTGTTGACCGATCCCGAATTGCCCAACAAGGCAATGCGCGGAGAACTTCACCGGATTCGGCCTTGCCTGTACTGCAACAACGGTTGCATGGCCCATCTGGAGGCTCGTTCACTCGCAAGTCCCTGCACCGTTAATCCCTGGGTGGAGCGGGCGGTTCTGACAGACTGTGCCGCGGCGGAAATCGTCAAGAAAGTCGTAATCGTCGGTGGTGGATTGGCGGGACTCGAGGCTGCCAGAATCGCCTCTTTACGGGGCCATAAAGTAAACCTTTACGAAAAGGAAAATAATCTGGGGGGACAATGGATACTTGCAGCGGTTCCTCCGTCCAAGGATTCTTTTTTACGCTACCTCAAGTGGTTGATCAGTGAGGTCGAGTTGGCCGGAGTCGAAATCAGGCTGAACCGAACCTTTGCCGTGCACGACCTTCGTGCGGAAGATCCGGACACGGTCATCCTCGCTACGGGAGCTTTCCCGGCCATCCCCCCTGTACCTGGAATCGAAAATGCGACAACGGCTTGGAAAGTTTTGCAAGGAAAAGCTCAAGTCGGTGCGAATGTGCTCATTGTAGGAGGAAATGCCACCGGCTTGGAGGTCGCTCACCTTTTGGCGGTTCAAGGCAAAAGGGTGACGGTCATCGAAATGACTGCCCGATTTGGTGCGGATATGCCGCCCACGGTCCGCTGGCACCTTAGAAAATTGTTGGATGAACACGGGGTCCGCCTGATGCCGCTGGTCAAATTGAAGGAAATCGGTCCTGATAACGACGTGAGTGTTGAGGCGAAGGATGGTGAAGAGACATGGTCCGAGTTCAGCGATGTCATTCTGGCCACCGGAGTACGCTCGCGTAATGAACTCAAAGCTTCGCTGGAATCGGTTGCCCGTGAACTATACGTCATAGGAGATGCCAAACAGCCCAGGAGCGGCCTGGAGGCTATAGCAGAAGGAGCTGAGGTAGGCCTGCTTATCTAACAAATATCAATATAATAAAAAAGGGGGACTTTGATATGAATCAGACAAAAAACTTAACACCTGTTCCCAACATCCCAAATTATAAAGAACGTGTCAAGAAACACAAAGCCGACGGTCTTTGGAGGTCAGATACCCTTGACATGATTTTTGATAGATCCGTGGCAAAATTCCCTAACAAGATTGCGATTATCGACGATTACGGGCAGCTAACATACCAACAATTTAAAGATCAGAGCGATCTTGTCGCCGCCAATTTAAGGAGCCATGGCATCGGCCGAGGAGATGTGGTCACCATTCAACTGCCGAACTGGAAAGAGTTTGCTATTGCGGTATATGCCATTTCCAGAATAGGGGCCATTTGCATGCCCATCAGCACAAATTATCGCCTGCACGATGCGGGCAGCATGATACAACGGGCAGGGGCCAAGGCACTGATCCTCCCAGCCAATTTTCTTAATTTTGATTTTGCCGACATGGCAATCCAGCTCCAGTCGCAAGTAGAATCGCTTGAACATGTCTGGGTAGTGGGAGAAGGCGACAGGCACGGACTTTCGTCATGGAGCGATTTAATGAAACCTGTGGGCCAGCCCGTTGAAAGGGCTGGAAAACCGGATGATGTCGCTTTGCTTTTTTATTCTTCGGGTACCACGGGAGTCCCAAAGGGCGTTATGCACTCCCATTCCACCTTCATTCAGTCTTATATACGGTCTTTGACTGCATTAAACCAATATAATGATACACTTGTGGGCATAGTGGTAGTGCCGGCTATGCTGTCCTATGGCATCGTCCAAACATCCCTACATCTTCATGTTGGCGGGACAGTCATATTGTGTGAACGTTATAAAATTGACCGTATGGTTGAATTGATCCTCCAGTACGGCATCAATCATCTCCCCCTTGTGCCACCACATGTGTTTGACCTTGTAAAATACGTGGAAGAACATCCGGAAGTGAAGATTGCAACCCTGAAAACCATACTAGCGTCCGGCGCTGCGACGCCGCCGGCATTGCTAAAAAAAGTCCATGACTATTTTGGTGCAATGATACAATCAGCATATGGCTTGTCGGAGCATCTCGCCATAACCTGTACGATACCCGATACGCCGATCGAGCTGGTATCCACGACGATAGGAGTGCCCATGCATCCTGCGACAGAAATAGACATCCTGGACAACAGCGGGAACAGATGTCCGACAGGAGTAACCGGTGAAATCACGTCACGGGGTCCGGAACTTTTTCTTGGTTATTATGGACAGCCCGAACTAACCGCCTCCGTTCTTACGCCTGACGGTTGGTTTAGAACCGGAGATCTCGGATTCATCGGTGATGACGGATATCTGCGCATCGTAGGGCGCAAGAAAGAAATGATCATTCGGGGCGGCTTGAATATCGATCCAAAGGAAATAGAAGAACTGCTTGAAAAATATCCGAAGGTGGCACAGGTCGCCATTATCGGTATGCCGGACGAACGGCTGGGTGAAAAAGTCTGTGCCTGCATCATTCCGAAATCCCAGGACCAGGCTCCAACCATGGAAGAAATCAATTCCTTTCTGCGTGAAAAGGGGCTTTCATCTCAAAAGCTCCCCCAGCAACTGGAAATCATGAAAGAATTCCCCATGACAGCGACCTTTAAAGTGAGAAAGACCATCATACGGGATGATCTTGTTAAAAAAGTGCAAAACAAATAAACGCGAAATGGTCCCAATGTTAAATATTTAGGAAATGGCGGTCAAAACGTAACGAAAGTTTTAGCGAAAGGAGAGAAGTAAGTTCATGCAAGTTAAAAGGCCTAACTTAGGCATGAGTTAATGAAACGAGACTAGACTGTTTTTATGTACTTCGGGTTGGAAGTACATAAGCATCCCCAAAAAATCAAAATGACGGAGGAAGAAATTAAATGAAGTTCAATACAAAGAATTTTAAATTACCGGAGCAGTTGGACAGCTTAAAGGCGGCATTGCCGGAGTTTGTTCAGACAGAGATAGACCCGATAGGAGTAGAAATGAACCGGACACGTCAGTGGTCGAACAAACTTTTTCCCCTACTGCGTGAGGCGGGTTTGCTCGGGCTTCGTGTGCCCAAGGAATACGGGGGGTACGGATTGACGTATTCGCAGTACTGGCCCCTAATGGAAGAGCTTGCAAAGACCCACGGAGGGTGCCGCATGCCTGTTCACGGGCAAAATGGCATGTGGGGCATGATACACAATTACGGTACCAAGGAGCAGAAGAAAAAGTATCTATCAACATGGTTGGAGAAGCAAGTGCCTGTCTTCGCCCTCACCGAGCCGGAAACAGGAACCGGTGTGGATATCAAAATGACAGCCACAAAACAAGGCGATTATTACATCCTGAACGGTACCAAGTGGCTGATAAGTTTTTCTGATATAGGTACGTTCTTTCATGTGGTCTGTTATACCGGAGACAGATCTCTGGGAGCCAAGGGGATAAGCATGATTCTCGTAGATGCGGGGACTCCCGGCATGGAGATAGAAGACCACGGTGAATTTATGGGATGCAGAGCAAGTGCTCATCACATCGTACGTTTCAAGGACTGCAAGGTGCCGGTGAAAAATCTCTTGGGCCAGGAGGGGCAGGGTCTTGAAGTAGCTCTGAAAGGCTTTCTCGATCCCAGTCGTCTCAGCATTGCGATAAGTTGCCTGGGTGCCTGTCAGAAGATGCTGGAACTTTCCGTAGCCTTCGCCAAGCAGAGGATAACGTTTGGAAAACCTATCGCTGACAGGCAGGCCGTGCAGATGATGCTGGCGGATATGGCGGTTGATATTCATGCCCTGCGGACCATGATTGCAGACTGTACCCGCAGGTATGACGCCGGGGAAAAAGCAGCCGCACAGATATCCATGTGCAAGCTCTTTGGTGTCGAATCAACAAAGCGGGTATCGGATAATGCCCTGTTAATCCATGGCGGCATTGGCACTTGTTCCGTTTCCATGATTGAGCAGCTTTATCGCGATGTGCGTGAGCTCTGGTTTGAGGAAGGCACTCCCACAGTCCAGCGCACGGTTATAGGCAGGGATGTTTTGGGCAAAGCAATTCGTTCCGTAGGCAAATAGGTACTAAGCGATTGAAACCAAGCATTTTTCGGGAGGCGGTGAACACTTTCAACCGCCACGGGGAGATGATTAACTGGACTGGGAGTTTTTCAGCAGTCTCATAAAGCTGTACGATGCAAGATTGCATAATACGAAAAGGAGGTATCTTCATGGATAATGTATTAGTGATAGGCGCCGGTTATATGGGCGAAGGGATCACACAGGTGGTAGCCCAGGCAGGCTACAAGGTCTATCTGCAGGATGTGAACCCGAAGGCCTTGGAACATGCTCTGGCACAAATCAAATGGTCGACCGACAAACTTGCCGGCAAGGGAAAAATCAAGGAGAGCGCTAAGGCTGTGCAGGACCGGATTATCCCGGTCAAGGACCTTTCGATAGCGCCCAAATGCCAGTGGGTCATTGAAGTGGTGTACGACGACGAAAAGATGAAGAAGGAACTTTTTCAAAGCCTGGATGCGGTATGCCCCGTAGAGACTATACTTGCATCCAACACCGGCACCATACCGATCAGCCGGCTTGGATTACTTTCCAAGCATCCTGAACGGATCGTCGGTTTGCATTTCTTCGGCCCGGTGCCGATGATGCGTCTGGTAGAGGTCATCAAAGCCGATAAGACATCCGATGCCGTTTTCAATAAAACGGTGGAATTCGCCTATTCCATCGATAAGGACCCGGTTAAAGTCATGCGGGATATCCCCGCATTTGCCCTGAACCGGGTATACGGTTCGGCCATCCACGAGGCTCTCAGGCTGGTGGAAGAGGGAATTGCTTCGCCCGAGGATATCGATAAGGGAATGCGTCTTGGCTTCGGCTGGAACATTGGGCCCTTCGAAATCGCCGATAACTCCGGCCTTGATAGCCATATGCGCGGAGGCCAGGCACTCGAGGCTGTCGGCGCCGGCAATATTTCCGGCAACTCGAAACTGATGGAAAAAATGGTAGCGGCCGGCCGCCTCGGCAGAAAAGTCGGGAAAGGATTTTATGACTATACTCCCGACGGCAAAAAGACCCCCTTTGACGTTACTACTTTGAAATGAGTCAATATCTTGGGCGGGCGTGTTGTCGAATACCCCTGCCAACAGTAAACAGCTATTAGATGTTGCGATAGGCCCGAGATCAATTTACTAACGACCTCAAAGCCTTAGTGTTAAGCGGCTGATTTTATGACGACACATAAGCGTTTTGATCTCAGTAGTGATACCAGAACCAAATACGTAAGGAGGGCTTAAGATGAGTCAGACAGAGAAGTCAAGATTTGTTCCCAACGTTCCGGATTATGAAGAGCGCGCGGAGAAGTACAAGTCTGCCGGTTTTTGGGGACGGGAGACATTTGATGTGATTTTTGACAGAGCGGCGGAAAAATACCGGGACAAAATTGCGGTCATCGACGACTACGGGCAGTTGACTTATCAACAGCTTAAAAATCAGATCGACACGGTAGCCACCAACTTAAGCCGCCAGGGCATTGGCCGGGGTGATGTGGTCACCGTTCAGTTGCCGAACTGGAAAGAGTCTCTCGTTGCAATACATGCCGTTTCCAGATTAGGGGCCGTTTGCATGCCCATCAGCCCGAATTCCCGCCTGCTCGATCTCAGCAGCATGATGCAACGGGCAGGGGCCAAAGCGTTGATCATCGCGGCCAATTTCCTTAAGTTTGATTTTGCCGACATGGCGGTCAAGCTGAAAGAGCAAGTTAAATCCATTGAACATGTCTGGGTGGTGGGAGAAGGCGACAGGCACGGACTTTCGTCGTGGAGCGATCTAATGAAGCCTATGGACCAGCCCATTCCGTCGGTCGCAAGGCCGGAGGAAATCTATATGCTTTATTTTTCTTCAGGCACCACAGGAGCCCCAAAGGGCATTATGCATTCCCATAACACGTGGCTATGGGGACTGCGTATGGCGCCACTCGTGTACAGAATGACTCCCGAGGATGTGGACTTGATCGTATTGCCGGTTATGATGACCTATGGGATAGCCCACGCCTGCTCGGCACTGCAAATTGGCGGAAGGGTCATATTATCCGAGCGCTATGTAGTCGATCGCATGGTTGAATTGATTGTCAAGCACGATGTCACCTTCCTTCCCGTTGCGCCGCCCCATGTGTTTGACCTGATTAAATACGTGGAAAATCATCCGGGAGTGAAGATTACAACCATGAGAACCCTGCAGGTGGGAGGAGGGCCTACACCTCCGGAATTATTGAGAAAAGTCAATAGGTATTTTGGAAGCATGGTATTATCCGAATACGGCATGTCGGAGCAAATCCCGCTGACCGCTACGACTGCCGATACGCCGATCGAACGGGTATCCACCTCCGTGGGATGGCCCAGTTATCCTGCGTCAGAAATAAAACTCGTTGATGAAAACGGGAAACTCTGCCCGATAGGCGTACCCGGCGAAATCTTCACACGGGGCCCGGCACTTTTTCTGGGGTATTATGGAGACCCCGAACAAACCGCCGCCACGTTTACGTCCGACGGCTGGTTTAAGACCGGAGACCTGGGCGTGAACGCTGAAGATGGGTTGTTGAATCTTGTGGGCCGGAAAAAGGAGATGATCGTTCGGGGCGGTTTGAATATTGATCCCAAGGAAATAGAAGGTCTGCTGACACAACACCCGAAGGTAGGACAGGTTGCCATTATCGGCATGCCGGATGAACGAATGGGTGAAAAAGTCTGTGCCTGCATCATTCCGAAATCCCAGGACCAGGCCCCAACCCTGGATGAAATCGTTTCCTTTTTACGTGAAAAAGGACTTCCATCTCAAAAACTCACCCAACAGCTTGAAATCATGAAAGAATTCCCCATTACCCCGACCTTCAAAGTGAGAAAGACCATCATGCGGGATAATATTATTAAAAAAGCGCAAAAAAGATAGCGTAAAAAACATTGTAGGAGAAGGTTATGAGCAAGAGGGCGGAAAATAGCATAACGATGATTAGAGGCGCTGTTTCCGATTTACCATTCGTTATCATTTGCGATGATGGGAGGCCCCGATGAGGCACTGGTGATGATGATATTTTCCGCCTCAAGGGGCGGAAAATATCATTGGGTATCTACCGAAAAATTCGAGGAGAAAACGGCGAGAATGCTTTGATTGAAGGCATATCGGCGACGATTGTGTTGCGCAAGAGGTGTTTCAATAATTCAATTTCAGGAGGTGTTTTTCCGTTCCGATCGTAGGGGGTAGTATTCAATCGTGGCGGCAGTATAAAAAATAGGGGAGGCTTATTATGGAAAAAGGAAAGATTCACAAAGCATGGTTTATGATGGCGGCATGTTTTAGTCTGATGGCATCTTTGGGAACGGTAACCTTATTGTCATTCTTAACAAAGCCGGTGTCAGAGGCATTAGGTTTCTCAAGGGCTGCTTTTACCACCTATACCAGCATCGCGGGCCTTATGGTTATTGTGGCCATGCCTTTTTGGGGCAAGATACTGCCTAAAATCGGCATCAGAACTATGGTTGCCGTCAGTGGAGGACTTACCGGCCTTGCATATATATCAATGGCATATTTTACTACGCTGGTGCCTTTTTATATTGCCGGCGGTGTCCTCGGCTTTGCTATCCCGGCGTGTTCGATGTTGCCTACATCGGTCATACTCACCAATTGGTTTGTGGAAAAAAAGGGATTAGCCATGGGAGTTGCAATGTCCTTTACGGGTGTGATTGTTGCCGTAACCGCCCCCTTCATTGCCCCATTGATGCAAAGCAGCGGCTGGCAGTCCGTTTATTTAGCCATAGGGATAGGTGTGCTCATCCTGACGGTTCCGATTTCTATGTTTTTGACCATCCATCCGTCACAGGCGGGTTTAAAAGCATATGGAACCAAAGACGACGATTCATTCGGGCCGGCGGGCGCATTGCCGGGCGTATCTTCTTCCGTAGCTCAGAAATCAGCAGCCTTTTGGATGATAATAACGGCGATGTTTTTAGGATGTGGGGCTGGTTCGGGATTTATCTACCATATTCCGGCTCATTTGATGAGTAAGGGCTTAAATCCGGCCCAGGTTGGATCATTCATGAGCCTCTGTATGCTTACCTTGATTGGTACCAAAGTCCTTTTAGGTTGGGTGAATGATCGTGTGGGAACAGCCAATGCAAGTCTCATTTCAATTGCCGGCGCTGCGCTGGCATTAGTCCTGTTTCTCTTTATAAAGAAAGGCGACGAGGTTATATCCATCATCGGAATAAGCCTGCTGATCCTGTATACTTTCGCATATGCTTTTTACACCGTTTTTCCACCACTCATTACAGGGAAAATGTTCGGCTTAAAAAACTTTGCTTCCTTATACGGTCTGTTGGTCGTCGCGGCTTCCGTCGGCGTTGCGGCAGGGAATCCCCTGTATGGGATGTCCTTTGACAAAACAGGCTCTTATGATCTGATGTTATATGGTGGTATCGTCATGTTCGGCATCACCGCAGTTTTAGTTCCTGTTGCAATCAAGTTAAGCTCCAAGTTGCCCAGGGATTAAATTGGTTGAGCAAATTGACCCTCCCACATCAATAAAGGGGGATTGATATTAAGCGGACAGAATTATTTTTGGTACTGTCAACTTTTATGTGTAAATTTTTTATAGGCCAATTCTCTGAAGAATGGCAGGTTTTTACGCACTTTTCCTACAGGGTTTGATCTCCAATGTAATTCCATCTTTAATGAGATAAAGGCC
>JAQULO010000014.1 GCA_028718565.1 Syntrophales bacterium
AAAACTATGGATAAAAAAATGAGGAAGATTTTCTCCATAAATAACAAACATGGGTAACATTCTTTATGAGTCAACGTTACCTCCTATCGCTTCCCCTTCGGTAACATTTTATTATGAGTCAACTGGTGTGTTTGTTTCTCGCCATTCAACTGCACGGGAATGATACTATGGAAGAGAAGACTGTACGGGATAGCTTATTGTTTCTGCAAAATATTTCTGGCGATATGGCGAAGCTCCTGTGAGAGTTTTCCCTGTGGATGTTTTACCATTACGGGGACGAGATCTCTGGCGCTTTCCTCTATTTCCTTCAGGTAGCCAAGGTTTCCCGCGTGTTTTACCTCTATCGATAGAGCCCTCTTTGACACTTCCTGTATCCTCTTGATAATCGGTTCGGCACCGTGCTCGTCTCTCACCCGGTTGATAACAAGGTGGGGAGTAAAGGTGGATACAGCCCTGCTTATAATAGGCAGGTCGTGTGGATGGGTTTTCCGAATCCTCTCCAACAGTTCACTGATCGTTTTTACCTGTGAACCATTCCTGGACAGGGTGGCTTCATGGACAAGTGTTTTTAAGTCACTGTTTTTGCTGATTTTGTCTGTGGAGTTGCTCCCCAGTAGCAGGTTGAGCTTCCTGAATAGAGACACCTTGATGAAGTTATACGCGTCTAGGTATGATGCCGGATCGCAGGTTGTCAATACAATCCCGCAGTCCGATGCAAGAAAGAAATCGAGCATGTCATACGAGGTGTTGCCCCCCAGATCCAGTATTATGTAATCAGCATCAATTTGCTGTATGGCCTTGAGTAGCTTTAGCTTCAGGGAAAAATTTATATTTGCGGAGCCCAGTTGGGAACTGTTGCCTCCTATCAGCTGCAAGCCGTACTTGCTTTGTACCAATGCTTCTTGCAGCGTTGCTACTTTTCGGTTCAAGAAGTCATTGATACTCCACCGCAGGCGGGTCTCACCCAAATAGAGGTGGAGATTGGCACCTCCAAGGTCAAGATCGACAATGACTGTCCTCCCCACGGAGGAGAGCAATAGTGCCAAGTTGGTGGCGAAAATGCTCTTGCCTATCCCCCCCTTTGCACCTCCGACTGCAACCACTTTCTTCCGGTTGGTTCGTTTTTCTGTAGGCATTGGCAAAGCACCCCCTTGTCTCGTGCGCCGACTTTTATGCTTCGGCAGCGCTTATGCATGCTTCGTAGAAGGATGGGCAACCGGTAGAGGACCCCGCCCATGCCATTTACGCTGAACAACTGAAGATCAAAAAAATAACGCCACAGTGCCAGCCGGGCAGGCCGATGCTGTGCGCCGGAAGACGTGCTGAGAGGTTTATTCTCTCAGCACATCACGTTGTCGTTTAAAGACGTATTTTATAATCGCTTCTCTGTCGGTTTCCGGGATATCTACGAATCTGGCAGCGATATTGTACCTTCCTTCTGTTTCCGATTGCGCTGAGAACGTTACCTTCCCCAACACGTATACGCATACCTGGGAGGCTAGGGGTAAAAAAATTCTGAGAGCGATGGTGTCATTGAGGAGAAACTCCTGATCAGCGATGAAGCGAATACCGGACCCGCTGATATTGACCTTGTCTTCCACCGTTTTATATTTTTTGACCTCCTGTTTTTTCAGTATATCCAGTACGCGGTTTACTTGGAGACTTGTCTGGTAGAGGAGTTCGTAGAGCAGCTGTAGGTTTTCATCTTCGATTTCCGGGACCTTAATGAATTCTCCAAAGATATCCCTAAAAATTTTCCGGGTATTTTCATGATCTATGTGAGGGATCTTGGCATAATCAATTGTCAGCGTATCCTCTACCCTCGTATTAAACCTTTTATCTCCCTGCAGGGCCCTTATTTCTATTTCTGGAAAGTTCTCTGAGGTTGTTATGCTGTACGGCAGATTGCTTCCCAGCACATAGATGTGCCTGCCGAAGGGGAGTGTCATTTTTTTGTCGGTATCAAGGGTAATCACGATACGGGAATCAGAACAACTCTTCACACAGCCACTTGTTCTGATTGTCCTGTTATCGCAGGAAAACTTTACGTCCAGAGTATCTCCTCTCTGCATCCCATGATGTGTGTCTCTATCCATACTTAGCGACCGGACTCCCTTTTTGATGCTGTCAAATATGCAGTTATTATGCCAGATATCGTTCCCCTTGCAGGTGCATGATACCTCTGGAGGGGCGACTCTTCGTGGCATGTATCAGCCCGTCTTGCCATTCGGCTATTGACTATAGGTCCTTTTTTGGGTAAGTGCATCGCAGATTCTTATGCGAATAGCTTCGGCATCTATTTCCGGATTGCACGAGAAATGACGGCGGGTTTGTGAATTTCCCGGATGGGGGGTTGTGGTGCGCCATTCGCGTTTTCCGTTTTTATGGTGGCATGGGTTGTGTTGTGCCGACTCATGTTCCGGCATGTCCGCGTCTTGGGTCTGAAATTGAGACCGTACCATCTGATTTTCTACGAGACTATCAACCATGACAAAGGGAAAGATATTAATCGCCGAAGATAACGATCTCAGCAGAGATAATCTGTCTGAGTTTTTGTCCATGGAAGGGTATGAGGTCAAGGCCGTCAACGATGGGCAGGAGGCCATGGATGTCTTCACCGGCGACCGGTATGATATAGTGATCACTGATTTGAAGATGCCGCGCGCTTCCGGCTTGGATATGCTTAAGTTTGTGAAGGATATTGATTCCAGAAACGTTGTTATTGTGATTACAGGGCATAGTACGGTGAAGAGCGCCGTCGAGGCGATGAAGCTGGGTGCTTTTGATTATATCGTGAAGCCTTTGAGGGAAGACCTCGTCAAGATTGTTGTTGAGAGGGCCCTATCGAATGAAAGGCTGAGAGAAGAAAATACGGTACTGCACGATCACCTGAAGGAAAAATATGATTTTGGCAGGATGATAGGCTACAGTGACAGCATCGAAAAGGTCTTCGAGATGATTAAGAAAGTTGCCGCCTCCGACAGTACCGTTGTTATCTACGGTGAAAGTGGAACAGGCAAGGAACTGGTGGCGAGAGCAATGCATTTCAACAGTGACCGGAGGGCCTTTCCCCTCGTTACCGTCAATTGCGGGGCAATACCGGAAGAGTTGCTTGAAAGTGAGCTTTTTGGCCACGAGAAGGGTGCTTTTACGGGAGCCATACGCGGGAGAAAGGGACGGTTTGAACTGGCTCAGGGGGGTACCATTTTTCTGGATGAGATAGGAGACATGAGCCCTTCTCTCCAGGTGAAGGTCCTGCGAGTGATACAGGAAAAACAGTTTGAACGCGTAGGGGGCGTAAACACCATAGATGCGGATGTGAGAATTATTACCGCCACACACCAAGATCTTGAAAAGGCTGTTGCGGAAAAGAGATTCAGAGAAGATCTTTTCTATCGCATCAACGTAATACCGATTACCCTCCCCCCCCTGAGGGAGAGGGCGGTGGATATACCGGTCCTGGCCAATCATTTCATAACCATGTTCAATAGATCGAAGAAAAAAAGCGTACAGGGAATAGCCCCGGAAGCCATGGATTGCCTGATGCGATATCGGTGGCCGGGAAACATCAGGGAACTACAGAACCTAATGGAAAGGCTTGTCGTTGTGAAGGCGAGCGAATTCATACAGGTAGAGGACCTGCCCGAGAAGGTGCGCTTGGGCAAAGGGACGGCCAACAACACCACGGATGAGATTGCGATGTCGGCTGAAGGGGTATGTCTGAATGATATGCTCGCCAGATTTGAAAAGGATCTGCTCCAAAAAGCCCTGAAAAAATCCGGTGGAGTGAAGAGCAACGCAGCAAGATTGCTTGCCCTGAACAGGACAACCTTTGTTGAGAAATTAAAGAGATATCATATAATAACCGACTAACCCCGTACCATGTTGCCCCTTTCAAGGTACTTTTCCCTCGCCGTTTCAGGCCTAAAAACGCTACGAGGTACTGTCAATCCAGGCTGTGCCTTGTTTCCGTCCCCTTTTATCTGATCCCGGAGCGTCATGTTGCATGACAGTCTTTGCGTGCAAGAATGCAGTTGGCAGACTGCTCCCGAGAGTGGCCTTCTCCAACACACACGTTACATCGTATTGACAATTCGTCAATAATTTGTCGCCGACATTGTGATAGCGGCTGTCTTTTTTAAGTGCATGCCGCTCCGAAGGATGCATGGGGTTGTTGCAGGGCTCTGGGTGTACAATCAGGTCTTTTTTTGCGATATCTTTGGGAAAAGAACCTCAGAGACATTCCAAGCAGTGGTATATAAATTGCTTTGGATGCAGGTGTGGGTGTCCCTGAAAGGACTGTGTGAGTGATGCTTTTCCCGAAGAGTAGGTTGCTGCTGATCGCCGTAACGGCTTTGCTCGTCCTCGTTCCCCGTTCGGAGAGTTGGGGGAATGAGAGCGGGTGTGTCCGGTATGGTATCCGTGTCGCTTCATCCAAAAATTTTGACGGTGCGATGGCCCTGGCGGATTCATTTAAGGTGCTGGGGCTGAAGTCTTTCTGCCGGAAGGTTGATATCCCGGGGAAGGGACAATGGTGTCGAGTTTTTATCGGAACGTACACGGAGAGGGAACAGGCATTTGAGGTCGGACGTCAACTGGAGAATCGGGGAACTATCAGGGAATTTATCGTACAGAAGATCAGCGATTGCCCTGAAGATGGGGATGGCAAACCACCCGTTTCTCCTCCCCTCGTACAGGAAGAAGGAGAAAAAGGCGAAGCCCCATCAGCCTTGGATATTGCTGGTACTCCCGTCCCTGCCGATCGGAAGAAAGATGCCCCCGTGGCGCCGTCGGTTGTCGTGGCTGTCAAGGGGAGGGGGGCAGTTTTTGATAAGGCACAGGAGGTGTCCGGCAGATCCCCCCTGTATAGGATGGCCATGGCCTATTTTGGTTCCGGAAGGCATCAGGAGGCGCTCACACACCTTGAAAAGATACGGGAGCAGGGTGATTCCTCCGGTGTCAATCTGGAATTTTTGTTGAGGCGTATAGCTGATTGTCACTATTTTATCGGTGAAGAGGGGAGTCGCCCCGATTTCCTGAAGGCTATTACCCGGTACCGAAACATCATACGGGATTACCCCCGTTCACACGGGGAGAACGAAACTACGCTCTATAGGCTTGCAAAGAGTTACGAATATTCAAAGCTGTACTATGAAGCGCTGGGGGAATTTGAGAATTTTTCTTTCCAGTATCCACAGTCAGTATACATCTCTGAGGCCATATTCATGACGGCCCAAATGCGGTACTTCACGGAACAATACGCAGAAGCCACCAAGAAACTGAAAGAGTACCTGAGCAGGTTTCCCGGCGCGGAGCACGAAGGGGTTGCAACCTTCTACCTGGCGGAGTGTTATCTTCAGGTACGTCAATACGATGACGCCGGTGCCTGGTACGAGCGGACGCTCAGAGAATGGTCGTCCCTGGAAAAGATTCCCCCCCCCATCCTTATGCGGGTGGGAGAGTATTATTTTCAAGTCGGCGAATACGGAAGAGCCTTAGAGATCTTTTCCCTGTGTGTGAATCTGTTTCCCGAGGAAAAAGATTGTAAGAAGGCCCTCATCATGCTTGCGCAGGCGCTGATGAAAGCGGACCGGTTGCCCCCCTCTTTGAAGGTGTTAGGTGTTCTTCTCGAGAGATATCCTGAGAGCGAGGAGGCTCAAAAGGGTGCGATTCTTATCGCTGATGCAGGGGTTGAGAAGCCGGAGCTCAAGGTCCCGTTATATATTTTATCGGGAATGGGTCATTACCGTGAACCCATACATACATACGATGAGATGATCGATAAAACGCGTGACCTTGATGCACGAGAGGCCTTTATCTACCGGAAGGTGCATGCCTTGGCGGAGGAGGGAAGATATCAAGAAGCTTTTGCGTGTTGCGATCGTTTGCTTGCCGCTTCTCCTCAGGGAATGTACCGTGACGGGGCCGAAAAAGACCTGATCCGCAGCTCCGCTCATCTTGTCGACGACTACTACTCCAAACAGGATTACCTTGCGGTATCGGAACTGTATTTCAAGACGTACGAAAACGGGTTGTTCGAAAACGGCGGTTTTGACCTGCTGTTCAAAATGGGTAGCAGTCTTGGGAAAATAGGTCTTGCTGATTCTGCGTCCGGCGTTTTTGAGAAAATGCTAGTACGTTTTTCGGATCACAAAGAGAGAGACAAAATCTCTCTGGCCGCAGCGAATGCCGACTACCAGAGGGGTTTGTACGAAAGAGCGGAAGATCGGCTGGAAGATTTATGTGCCGTGGGTGTCCATGTTGAAGAAGAGGTGATGGAGGGTGCCAGCAAACTGGCGGGAGATATCTACTGCCGGAGAAACCAGTTCAGTGAGGCCGTCTCTCTCTATTCTAAGGTGCCGGATGTAAACAGAGATGCCTCCAAACTAGCAGATATTTATAAGGGGTATGGTGATTCATTGAAAGAAAAAGGAAAGTATGGCTCTGCTGTTAAGATGTATCAAGAGGCCCTGGCGCAGTGTCCCGGCGGAGGTGTGTGTCCCGGGCCTGTATTCGAGGAGTCTTGCCTCGAGATAGCCGATTGCTTCTATCGTGAGGGAGACTACGAACGGGCCAATACAATGTATGAAAAGGGGCTCAATGGTACTGCCGAGAGCAAGGATGTGTGGGCTGTGCTGAACATGTGCCGTGGGTACCTGAATATGGGTGACAAGCTTGCCGCTGAAAAGAACTTTTCTGCGTTGAAAGAAAAGAGCGTGGACAAGTTCTGGAAAGATGTGGCGGATTATTATCTGAATAATGAGACCTGGTCAGAAAAGTATGGGGAATATATTCACAGATAACTTCCGCCGGGAGAAGGGTTTCCTCTCGCATCTTTCACAACATTCCAGTGTAGTACTGCCGGTTGATGGAGCAGGTGTCCCGTGTCAGTGAACGAAACGAATACAGATAAGACAGACGAGACCGGTGCCCGCGTGTTTGGGACTGTCTTGGAAGATTTTACCCATTCCACGGCCAGACTGGAGGCAGCATTTGCCACTCTGGGCGATAAGTTTGAGAAGATAAACAGAGAGCTGGAACGTAAGAACGAGGATCTGAAAAAGGCCCTGATCGAAAAGGAAGAGGCGCAAAGCTATCTTCGGAGTATCCTTGAAAATCTCACAACGGGTGTTGCTGTCGGAGATGCGGATGAAAATGTGACGATGATGAATGGAAGCGCAGAATCACTTACAGGGGTTTCACTGGAGGATGCGAGGGGAAAGCATATCGGACTCCTCTTTGAGAATTGCCGTCTGCGTGATTCGAATGACCGGGTAGACATCGGGCACCTTGCAAACAATATGGGTGACAGGTTCAAACTGGGTGATGTGACGTTGGAAATTTTCGGATCTACGGTGAACAAAAAAAGCCGTGAGAAGATAGGAATAATCGTTGTCATCCGTGATGTTACAAGGCTTGATACCCTGGAGGAAATGGCTAAAAGAGAGGAAAAACTTGCCTCGATGGGAGAAATGGCGGCAAACATTGCACATGAGATAAGAAATCCCTTGGGAAGCATAGAGCTCTTTGCCTCTCTGCTGGCAAGGGATTCTGCGGACAAGAAAAGCAGAGACAGGGCGTCCCTCATCATACGTTCCGTAAAGGACATGGATATCAAGATATCGAATCTTCTTCTCTTTACAAAACGGCAAAGACCCGTGATCAAGAGGATCAATGTTCACGGCGTGTTGCAGGAGATACTGACTTTTTCGAAACAGATAATTGATCAAGAGGAGATCATCCTGGTGGTCGACTATGATGACGCGGATCCGGTTATGGAAGCGGACGCGGAAATGCTCAAGCACTTGTTTTTGAATCTGATTCTGAATGCCATGCAG
The DNA here is from genome assembly GCA_028718565.1 of Syntrophales bacterium. GTDB lineage: Bacteria > Desulfobacterota > Syntrophia > Syntrophales > UBA2210 > UBA6078. The sequence continues at coordinate 7,839 of JAQULO010000014.1, forward strand.
GCGATGCCTGACGGAGGGGAGCTGTCCATCCAGACGAGGATCTTCGCCGGTGACGGCATGGGAACACCTGCCGGTTCTCCCCATGTGGAGGTTACATTCGGGGACACCGGCGTGGGTATCCCCCATGAATATGTCAGGAAGATATTCGACCCATTTTTTACAACAAAGAAACGGGGATCAGGGCTGGGACTTTCGATTGTCCACAATATTGTTGATGTCCACGGTGGTTCGATACAAGTGGGGGAGAACAAAAAAGGGGGGAGCCTCTTCACGGTTATGCTGCCCCTGGCTGAGGGTGCATGTCGAACGGTACCGTCGGAGAGAGGTTGCGGGGAGTCATGAAAGAAAAATCAATCTTGATAGTTGACGACGAACTATCCATGAGAATGGCGCTTTCCGAATCGCTCATGAGTTGCGGATATGACGTCGAGACTGCAAGTAATGGTGAAGAGGCCTTGAGAAAGTTTGAGCAGGATACCTTTCGTGTCGTTATAACGGACATGAGAATGCCGAAGGTGGGAGGGATGGACGTGCTCCGGGGAATAAAAGAAAAGTCCCCCGACACGGCGGTGATCGTCATAACCGCTTATGGTACGGTCAACACGGCGGTTGAGGCGATGAAAAAAGGGGCTTCGGATTTCATTATGAAGCCCTTCTCTCTGGACCATTTGGAGATGGTGGTAAAAGGTGTTGTTGCTCGGGATACCGGCCGTGAGGGCACAGGGATGCGGAGCAAAGAAGGATGTGGTGCGTCCTGTAAAAAGGAGATTGTTACAGAGGATAAAAGAATGAGGGCACTGCTGAAGGTGATGGGAACGATAGCGAAGAGCAAGTCCAGTGTTCTGATACAGGGAGAAAGCGGTACGGGAAAGGAGTTGCTGGCGCGCTACATACACAGGCATAGCGATAGGGCGACGATGCCGTTCATAGCGGTCAATTGTGCGGCTATTCCCGGCAACCTTCTTGAGAGCGAGATGTTTGGATATGAGAAGGGAGCGTTTAGCGGTGCGTCTCAGAAGAAACCGGGCAAATTTGAACTGGCCGATGGGGGAACTCTCCTATTGGACGAGATAAGTGAAATGGACTTCCACCTTCAGGCGAAGCTTTTGAGAATCATTCAGGAGTCCGAGGTTGATAGATTGGGGGGGAAGAGCCCCGTGTCGGTGGATGTCAGGATCATTGCCACGACGAATACGAATCTGAAAGACCGTGTTGCTGAGAAAAAATTTCGTGACGATCTCTACTACAGGCTGAATGTCATCCCCGTCACGGTTCCTTCCCTCAGGGAGAGGAGAGGGGACATCACCCTCCTTGCCAAGGTCTTCCTCGAAAAATACTGTAGGCTCAACGGTGTAGACAAAGCCACCTTGTCGGACGAGGTTATCAACATATTGGAGCAGCACATATGGCCCGGTAACGTACGGGAACTGGAAAACATTATTGAGAGATCGGTCTTGTTGTCGGGAGGCTGTAGCATCGGTCCGGAGCATCTCTATCTGGAAGGTGAACATGGCGATGCCGGGAAGGAAAATGCAAAGCAGGCCGCATTGTGCCTGCCGATCTTGACCTCCCGAGAGGAGATCGCTTTGAAGGATATGACGCTAAGGGAAGTGGAAGAAAAACTCATATATGAAACGCTGGAGCGGGTAGGAGGAAACAGAACGGAGGCATCAAAGATCCTGGGTGTCAGTGTGCGAACAATCCGCAATAAACTCAATGAATATAAAAGCGCTGGGAAGCAGGGACAAGAAAGCGTGGTGGTATAGTTGTTGCTTGATTGATGGCAGGAAAAGGGGGGTAGAAGATGGATGCGTTGTTTGGAAAGACCATAGATGTGTTGGCCGCCATGCTTGATTTTCGTTCGGAAAGACACAAGATCATATCCTCCAATATTGCCAACCTGGATACTCCGGACTACCTCCCGAGAGATCTGAGGTTCAGGGAGGCGCTACAGGGAGTTGTAGATAATGGAGGGGGAGCACCCATGTCCGTAACCGATGAGCGACACCTGTCCGAACGTTCTGCGGGGGAGGGTGAGGTGACTGTGTCGGGCGACAAGGTGGACATAGACGATCAGATGGCGAAGATGGCGGAAAATCAACTCATGTATAATTTCGCGGTGGATCTGATGGCGCGAAAGTTCCGGGGTTTGAATGCTGTTTTGAGGGAGGCGAAATGATATGGAATTCATGACGGCCTTTAGGATTTGCGGGTCGGGGCTGGCCGCTCAGAGGGCGAAGATGGATGTTGTCGTATCGAATATAGCCAACACGAACACAACCAAGACATCTGAAGGGGGACCGTACAAGAGGAAGGTGATGGTCCTTTCCTCCGCGCCTGTTGAGTCACAGTTTGACGATAATCTGAACGATGCGCTGCGCATGGTGAAGGTGGAAGGAATCGTTGAAGACACGGGAGGGGTGAAGATGGTCTTTAATCCGGTACACCCGGATGCCAATGGCGACGGGTTTGTGGCCATGCCGGATATCAACACGGTTACCGAGATGGCGGATATGATCATGGTACACAGGGCCTATGAGGCGTGCGTTACCGCCTTTGATGCAACAAAGAGCATGGCTCTCAAGACATTGGAGATAGGAAAATAACCGGGGACGGCTGCAATCTTGTGAGGAGGGCTTTTGATCATGAGTACTCTATCGGTTGGGAATGATCTGACATACGGTATTGCCGATATCCAAAAGAAAGGCGGTTCTGTTACAAAGGGTACGGAATCGTTCGGGGAAATGTTGAAGGAATCGGTTCAGGAGATCAATAAGTTACAGACGGACGCGGATGTCGCCATCAGGAAGGTGGAGCTGGAGGGATCGGGGAGTATCCATGAGGCGATCATTGCGCTGGAAAAGGCGGATATCTCCTTTCGGGCGGTGATGCAGGTTCGAAACAAGATATTAGAGGCTTATCAAGAGGTTATGCGAATGCAGGTGTAGGGGGAAAACGCCTGCGTCAGAGGGCTTTTGTCTTTGTTGTATCTACCGTGAAAAGGTGAAAGGACGATATGGATTCGCTGCTTCAATCTTTTTCTCAACTATGGAAAGGGTTTGCATCGCTGCCGACATCGAGAAAGGCGTCGATCGTTGTTATAGCTGGCGCCGGGTTGGTATGTGTATGGATGCTTGTTTTCTTTGTGAATCAAGAAAGTTACAGCGTGCTTTTTTCTAATCTTTCCACGGAAGATGCGGGAAAGATCGTCTCCGTGCTGGAAGGGGATGGGGTCTCATACAGGATCGCTCCCGCAGGGGATTCCATATTGGTTCCCACGGAACGGGTCGCCGCGCTCAGGCTTAAACTGGCCTCCTCAGGGTTGCCGCAGGGGGGTGGCGTCGGGTTCGAGATATTTGACGACAAGAATTTCGGCGCGACGGAGTTTGTTCAGCAACTCAACTATCAAAGGGCGCTCCAGGGAGAGTTGTCCCGTACCGTCAACAGCTTGGATGAGATTCAGAGCAGCAGGGTGCATATTGCCGTGCCTCAGAAATCCCTTTTCGTCAAGGATCAGGCCGAACCGACCGCTTCGGTTATTGTCAAGATGAAGCCGGGCAGAAAGTTGAAGGACTCTCAGGTTCAAGGGATCACCCATCTTGTGGCGAGCAGCATAGAAGGGCTGGATTCTAAGGATGTCATGGTTGTTGACAGTGGTGGCGACATTTTGTCGCAGGTGGAGGAGAACTCGGGTGTGGCCGGGATGAGCGGGTCACAGGTCGAATACCGAAAAAACATGGAGAAAACTCTGGCAGACAGGGTCCAGTCCATGTTGGAACAAGTAGTGGGACGAGGGAAGGCCGCTGTCAGGGTATCGGCAGCGCTTGATTTTCAGGTCTCGGAAAAGACAGAGGAGTTGTACGATGCCGAAGAACCGGTCATACGGAGTCTCAGGCGAAAGTCAGAAACCTCACATGCCCCTGCCCGGGGGGGAGAAAGTCCCGTAGCTGCAACCGGCCAGGGTGCACAGGACTATAAGCTCAATCACGATAAAACAGAAGAAACTATTAATTATGAGATAAACCGGGTTGTCAGCAAGACGGTGATGCCCGTAGGAGAAGTGGAAAGGTTGTCGGTAGCGGTGCTGGTAGATGGTTTGTACCCCAAAAACGATGCCGGTGTCGAAGAGTTCCAGCCGCGGTCAGAGGCTGAGCAAATGGTATTTGAAGATATCGTCAAAAAAACAATAGGTTTTGATGAAAAACGGGGTGACCAGGTGGTGGTGACCAGCGTACCCTTCAAAAAGGTTGAGTCGGAAACCCAATTTGCTGAAGAGGGGTTTTTAAAATCGAATGCGCGGTCCCTCCTTCCGATTGTAAAATACTGTGTTCTGTTGGTCGGACTGGTGGTTGTGGTGTTTTTCATATTGCGTCCACTCATGAAGGCCCTCCTGGCAAGCGGAAGGGATCAGGGCGGAGGTGTGGCGCCGGGGGCATCTTCGGCGAACGCACGGATAGGTGAGATATATCCCATGTTGAAAATTGGAGAGGGAGATTTTAGTGAGGCCCATGCCGCCCGGGAGCTGGCCAGTCAGGATGCACAAAAATTTGCGGAGTTGCTGAGAAACTGGCTGTAAACACAGGGAAAGACGGAGCACTGCCAAAGTGATTGAGAAAAGATGATGTAAGGTTAAGGTATGACAAACGAAGAAAAAGCGGCCATCATGCTGATATCGCTGGACGAAGAACTGGCGGCGAATGTAATGCGGAATCTCAATCCATCGGAGATTCGGCGGATAGGAACCTCAATGAACCGGCTCGCCAGTGTATCCGATGAAAAGATAAACTTGGTTGCCAAGGAGTTCTATGCGCTTGCCCAGGGTAGTGGAAAGCGGATCGTATCGATTAAAGATAACTTTACGGCAAAGCTTATCACAAAGGCCTTGGGGGCGGAAAAGGCCAGGGATGTGCTGGGGGTAATGGAAAAAGACAATTTTTGTCCCTCCACCAACCCGATTGTAGATAAATTGAGGGACGTGGATCCCCGGACTCTTCTCGAATTCACAAAGATGGAACATCCCCAGACGATGGCGCTGATACTGGCCCACCTGCGGCCCGAACAGGCTGCGGAGCTCCTGGAAAACCTTCCCCCCGACAGGCAGGGGGAAATCGTGAACAGGATTGCCACGCTTAAAAGTGTTCCCCATGGTTTCATAGACGAAATGGCCAAGGCGCTCGAAGCGGAGCTTGTCCTTGGTAGTGCGAATGAAGACCAGTTTGGTGGGATCGGTATGATGGCGGAGATACTCAACAAGATGAGTGCCTCGAGTGAAAACGAGATCCTCAGTTCCTTGGAGAAGACCAATCCTGACCTGGTGTTGGAAATTCGAAGTCTGATGTTCACCTTTGATGATATCTTTAATCTGGACGGCAAAAGTATGCGGGAAGTGGTGCAGGCGGTCGGAGGGGAGGATTGGGCGCGTGCCCTGAAGATAGTCGACAAGGATATGAGGGAGATTGTCTTTCAAGCCATGTCGAAGCGCGGAGCCGAGATGCTGAGAGAAGACCTGGAACTGATGCCTCCCATCAGATTGTCAGAGGTGGAAGAGAGCCAGAAGAAGATCATAGATGTGGTCAAAAAACTTGAGGTTGAAGGGAAGGTGGTGATCAGCAGAGGGGGTGATCAGGAAGATGCGCTTGTCTAACAAAATTATCAAGGCTCGGGAGATCGAGTTGAAAGATGCCGTAGTGGAGAATTCTGTTAAATTTGTCAGGTCTGATTTCGGAATCAAGAATTTTGAGGACCAGGCCAGGGTGCTCCGTCGTGTTGAAGAGATGGGGGAGCGGAATCCTGGTGCTGGCGCCTTGGAACGCGCAAAGGACGAAATCAACCGTGAGCGGATGAGGCTATCCTCCGCCCTGCAATCCGCCGAAAAAATGATCGAGGGAGTGCAACTGCTGAAAGAGGAGATTGTGCGGAATTCCGAGAAATGGATTATAGATCTTATCTTCGCCATTACGGAGAAGGTCATACACAAGGAGGCGACGACAAACAGGGATGTCGTGGCCGCTGTCTTGAGAGATGCCGTGGTTAGTGTGCGGAACCAGGAAAATATCAAGGTCCGGATGAGTCCCTTGGATTACCGGTACCTGAGGGAGGTAAATCCTCAATTTTTGAATCAACTACATGGTGCGGAAGCCATGTCTATCGAAGAGGACGATGAGATTATGCAAGGGGGGGTTGTGATAGAAACGCGCTGTGGTGGAGTAGATGCCCGGTTGGATCATCAGTTGAATAAATTGAAAGAGGAGATTGTCTGAAAATTAATGCATCAGGTTGCCTTGGATAGATATAATAAGATCGTGAGAGAAGTGGATCCGATCCGGGCCTATGGGAAGGTAACCGAAGTGACAGGCCTTTTAGTGAAAGGGTATAACCCGGGAACATCGATAGGGGATATGTGCCGGATTTGTGCGGATGGCCAGAACAGGCGCATTGCCGCAGAGGTCATGGGATTCAGAGACGGCGAGGTTCTTCTGATGCCGCTTGATGGTCTTGAGGGCGTCGGCCCGGGCTGTAAGATATTTTCCTCCGGGAAGAGGGCACAGGTAAAGGTTGGAGATAGTCTCCTGGGAAGAGTCATCGATGGCCTCGGTAATCCTGTTGATGACAAGGGGACGATAGAGGCGAGGGAAGAATATCCCATTTATGCCGATTCCATCAACCCCCTTAAGAGGGGCAGGATACGGGAGAGTATGGACCTTGGAATCAGGGTTATCAACGGGCTACTCAGCTGTGGGAAGGGACAGAGGATGGGAGTGTTTGCGGGCTCCGGGGTTGGTAAGAGCTTTCTACTCGGAATGATTGCCAAGAATACCCAGGCGGACATTAATGTGATCGGTCTCATAGGGGAACGGGGGCGGGAGGTGCGTGAGTTTATAGAGACCAACCTCGGCGAGGAGGGGTTGGCAAAATCCGTACTAGTTGTGGCGACCTCCGACAGCCATCCCCTGATACGGCTTCGGGCCGCATATGTGGCGACATCCATATCTGAATATTTCAGGGACCAGGGGATGGATGTGCTCCTCATGGTCGATTCTCTGACGCGGTTTGCCATGGCGCAAAGAGAGGTCGGCCTGTTCATCGGAGAACCCCCGACCACGAAGGGCTATCCACCATCGGTTTTCAGTATGCTGCCGAGATTGGCGGAAAGGGCGGGAAAAATAGAAAACAGCGGAAGCATAACGGGCCTTTATACGGTTCTTGTTGAGGGGGACGATTTTAATGAACCGATTGCGGATGCCGCTCGATCTATTCTGGACGGCCATATTTCTCTTTCCCGTGAGTTGGCCTCTCAAAACCATTACCCGGCAGTGGATATCCTGAACAGTATAAGCAGGGTGATGTTTGATATCGTTGATGTAAAGCACAAAAAAATGGCCAATGAGATCCTCAATGTTATGGCCACCTACAAAAGGGCCGAGGATCTTATCAACATAGGCGCGTATGTAAAAGGAAGCAATCCTGGGATAGACAGGGCCATACGGATGGTTGATAGGGTCAATGCGTTTCTGACGCAAGGTGTCGATGAGAAGATCAGTTTTCGGCAGAGTAGGGAAGAACTGCTGAGTCTTTTTAACTGAGGTTATAGGCATGTTTAAATTCAGACTCCAGCCTGTGTTGGATTATCGGGAAAATATCGAAGAAGACCGCCGGGTAAAACTTTCGGAGATAAAGAGATCCCTTGACGCACAGTGGGAAAAGGTGAACGTAGTAAGAAAAAAAAGACAGGAGCTTGTGTCAAGGCTGGAAAATTCAGCAAATATTATGCAGGCCTCCGATGTTTCGACTTGTCTCTCCTATATCAGTTCTCTTGCGGACAAAGAGGCGTGTAACATGCAGTCGGTTCGTGCTCTTGAGCAGAAGCTGATGGATGCACGAGCCGATCTTGTTGAAGCGACGAAACAATGCAAAGTATTGGAGGCGGTTAAAGAAAAGAGACTGAAGGAATACAGGATGCATGTATCCGGGAGGGACCGCAAGGAAATGGATGAAGTTGGCATGGCTAAATCTTCCGTGAGAGTATGAAATTAAAAAGACTCATAGTGGTTTGCGAGGTTTTCATACTGGCTATCATGTTGGTTAAGGTCGCCGCTGTTGGAGGTGTGATAAGAGATACGGCGGCTGCGGGCAATAATGGCCCGGAAGTGGCGGCCGCGGCATCCCCGTCGGCCCGGACCGATGATGGTTCCTCCGTTAAGGACATTTGTGAAGACACCCTGGTGCGTGAGAGGAAGCTTTTTACGTTGCTCAAGGAAAAACAGAAGGAGCTCGACGCCAGAGAGGATCTTCTGAATACTGAAGATAAGAGGTTGCAAGCCGAAGGGAAACAGTTGCAGGAGCTCAAAGAGGAAGTGCTTGCAAAGATTACGGAATTGCGAGGAGTACGCGAAAATCTGACAACACTTCTTGCGGCGGTTGAGGAATTCGACAACAAAAAATATATGGATCTGGCCAAGGTGTATGAGTCGACCCCCGCAGCGCAGGCGGGTGCCATGCTGAATAAGATGGATACAAAAACGGCGGCTGCAATCATAATGAATATGAGGAGTAAAAAGGCAGGAGTTGTATGGGGGTATATAGATCCCCAAAAAGCCGTAGAGATCACGAAAGAGATAACCAATGTCGGCCTTGCCCGAAAGGACGGCGACGGTGGTACTCGATAGGAATTTTCTTTCATTTTTCGTTCCCCGGTAGGCAATATTTACCTGATTTTGTTGTCTTTCTGGCCATCGCATTTATAACTATTTAATATTATTTAGCCTTTACCGGTGGCATGCCTCTTGCTGATCCACCTCTGCGGGATTATGCAGTGCGAGGGGGTGTCTTGTTGGCCGCAGGGGGGATAATAGCGATTCAGGAAGCGATCCTTCCCGTTGATATTGGCGGGGGTCTTTCCCGTCTGAACACGAGATTGCGGGGTGGTGAAAGGATTGGGGCTTCCGTTCAATTTTGCGATCTGATGCGGGGAGAGTATCCGACAACCGGTGATGATGTGGTGGATTGTCAGGAACTGTGTGAAGAAGGGGATGGGAATACGGCGGAAAGTTTTCAGACTGTGAGAGAAGTTCGGCTGTCAGGGCCAGGGGTGAGGGGTGGAGCAAAAGAGGGCACTGTTTCGGACTCGGATAAAATCAACGAAAAAAGCAAGGTGGCGGTCTGGGATCTTTTTCAGGTTGAGGGGGAGTGCAGGGGTACGGGGAAAAGCATTCAGGTCGTGAAAGAAGATCAACTGTCAGGGGTGGGAGTGAGGGATGGAGCAAAGGAGGTCACTGCTGTAGCCTTGTCGGGCAAGGTAAATGAAAAAAGCGAGATGCGGGATCTTCTTCAGGTTGAGGGGGATTATAGAGGTACAGGGAAAAGCATCCAGATCGTGAAAGGAGGCTTGTTGTCGGAGATGGAGATGAAGGATAACACCCGAAAAGCTGCCGCACGATCTGAGAAAGAGAGTACAAGCACGGGTTCAGACTTAGGTAAGATCAAAGAGAAAAGCAAGGTGGCGGTCCGGGATCTTTTGCGGGTTGAGGGGGGGTATAGGGATACAGGAAAAAGCACTCAGGTCGTGAAAGAGGGCTTGCTGTCGGAGATGGCGATGAAGGATAACACCCGAAAAGCTGCCGTACGCCCTGAGAAAGACAGTACAAACACAGGGGAGATACCCCGTGATCCCCCGCTCGGTAGGTATGGAAAGGAAGGGAACCTCTCGACGGATTTGGCCTCCATGAGATCGAACTCGAAGAATGCTCAAAGATATCATATGGCGCAGGTCGAAGGCAATTCCGACGGCAATGCAAAAGGCCAGGTCCGGCAAGATACGATGATGAGTGGGGGGTACGTGAAAGAGGTCGTATCCCCCGATAGCAAGCCTGCTGCCGATACCCGTGGAGATATCGGGGAGCTCTCTCTGCTGTTGGTGCATGAGGGTGTACGTGGTCCTTTTTCCAAGGTGCGGAGTGCCACTGTGGACAGGATTTTCCCGGAAGGATTCCAGCATGTTGTCGTACAGGGCGAGGGGTGTGTTGTCATCGATAATGCCGGAGGCATCAAGTTGCGACCTCACGTCCTCATACGTCAGATTGCGGATACAGTGGGTGCAAGGCCGGCGAGTGAATCCGGAAGGATACGGATGGTGTTGAATCCTCCTCATCTCGGCACGGTGGATATGGATGTATCAATTAGAAACAATAAAGTTTTTGCGGTTCTGCACACCGACAGCAATGATGTGAAACACGCGCTGCAATCGAACATGGAACAGCTCAAGGTATCTTTTCATAATCAGGGACTCACCGTGGATAGTATCAGCGTATTTCTCCACGACAAATCCGACGGCGCGCAGTGCGGCTTTACAGGGGAATCACCGCACAGAGAGGACAGCGGGGGGGATGAAGGTCAGTTGCCGGAAGACAGGGAAGAACCATTTCCGGTGAAGGGGCATCCGGGTATCGACGGGTGCGTCAATGTATTTGCGTAAATCACGTTTTATTGAGGAGCGGACACAATGGCGACCGTAGACAGTGTAACTGGAAACGCACATCAATATGGCAGCGAGGGCACGAGTGTTTTGGGGAAGAATGATTTTCTGAATATGCTGGTGGCGCAGCTCCAGAATCAGGATCCCCTCAATCCGATGAATGGGGAGGATTTCACGGCTCAACTGGCCCAGTTCTCGAGTCTTGAACAGTTGAGCAATGTTAATGACAATATGGAGTCTTTACTGCTGTATAACAATGTGTTGTGCAATTACGAGTCGGTGGGCCTTATAGGCAAGGAAATAACGGCCAAAGGGTCTCAGATTGTTGTTGATGGAGGGTCGGCGGATATAATCTACAATCTTCCGGAAGATGCTCGGGAGGTGACGATAGAAATATATGACATGGCCGGAGATCGTGTCGACACCCTTGAATATGAATCTCAGGCGAGCGGAGTAAACACGGTGTCGTGGGATTGCAGTGACAGAGAAAAGGGGGTGTATTCCTTCAGCGTATCCGCAAAAAACAGTGAGGAAGAATCTCTCGCTGTCGAGACGATGCTTGTAGGGATTGTTGATGGCGTGAATTTCAAGGGTTCTCAGACCTACCTTTCTGTTGATGGGCAAGACATCCTTATCGGAGACGTGATCTCCGTAAAGGGTATGGGCGTGACAGCTCTTAATCTATAGACGTAAGAAAAGGAGAGATAACGATGGGGAATTCTTTGTATTCGGGGATATCGGGGCTCAATGCCTGCGAGCGGCAGATGGACATAATCGGCAATAATATCGCCAATACCAACACGATAGGCTTTAAATCGGGCAAGATGTACTTTTCCGATATTTTGAGTCAGAGCATGGCTGGCGGGATGCAGATAGGGCGTGGTGTCTCCGTGATTGATATAGAAACCCAATTTGCTCCCGGTTCCTTTGAAACGACATCGAACGCCACGGATCTTTCTATAAATGGTGATGGGTTCTTTATTGTAAAGGATCAGGATAACGCCCAGTACTATACCAGGGCCGGTGCGTTTAATATAGATGCAGATGGGTATCTCGTCAATCTGAACGGGTACAGGGTTCAGGGATTGACGGGGACCGTTGGTGCCGAAACAATGGGAGATATTCCTCTGAGAGATGCCCAATCGGTCCCGGTAGCTACCACGGGGGTTTCCGCAGGGGTAAATCTGGATGCCGAAACGCCGGAGGATGGTACCTTCTATGTGTCTCAGACCATCTATGATTCCCTCGGTGCCAGACACACCCTGAACTTGGAGTTCATCAAAACGGCGACTGCCGGTGAGTGGTCATACCACGCGTATATGGATGATGTGGAATCGGATACCACCGCTGCCGCTCCCGGAACGATCACCTTTGAATCGGATGGAACCCTTGATCCCGATCAACTGGATGTAATATTGAATTTTAATGACTTTCAGGCCAATTATCTTAACACCGGAGCAGAGATCGGCGATGCCAACGATATTGTATGGGTATTGGCGGGTGATCAGATCAGCACGGTAAAGCCCGAAGCGGTAACATCATACGCCAGCACCTCGGTTATGAGGACGTTGAGTCAGGATGGATACGCTTCGGGTGTTCTGACTAGTGTGAGTGTCGGGCAGCAGGGGGAAATTGTCGGTTATTTTACCAATGGGCAGACATCGAACCTGGGCTATCTTGCTTTGGCGGAGTTTTCAAATCCCTGGGGGTTGAGCCAGATGGGGGCGAACCTCTATTGCACGACAACGGAGTCTGGGGAAGGCATAATCAATCAGGCCGGAACGGGGGGGATGGGCTCCATCATTTCGAATTCTCTCGAGATGTCGAATACCGATATAGCCACGGAATTTATCAATATGATTACCGCTCAGCGGGCCTATCAGGCAAATGCAAAGGTTGTTCAGACCGCGGATACGATGATGGGAGATCTTATGAGCATCAAACGGTAGCGTCTTGACAGAGACCGGCAATTGGCAAAGACATCGGAGGTTGCCTCTCCGCACGGAGGCGTCAAATGAATGACGTCACGGCAAAAAATCTTTCCCCTCACGGGGGGGGGCGTTCCGCCCCCCCCCTTTCGGTTATATACCCGTATTGTTGACTAAATCGAGGTCTTCCTTTGCACATCCCTTCTGGTACGTTATTTGCTCCCTCATCTGAAAGTACGTGAATATACCGGCTGCTGGTCGGTGTGGAGTTATCCTTCAAAGCATGGGTGGGGGTTGTAATGGATCTTGGCACCATACTGGGAATGATCTGCGGTTTCGGCCTTGTCATCGTTGCCATGGGCATGGGTGGGGGGCTTGCCTGGTTTGCGGACGGCCCCTCCGCACTAATCGTGATGGGGGGTACGCTTGGAGCGGTCCTCATTAACTATCCCCTCTCCGATATACTCGGTGTCATGAAGGTGGCGAAGAACGTTGTTTTTGCCCCGCCCCTGATGAAAACGGACAAGGCGATAGAGCTCCTGGTGGAGATGTCCAAGACTGCCCGGCGCGAAGGCATATTGGCCCTGGAAAACAAGGTGGACACGATCAGTGATCCTTTCTTGATAAAGGGGGTGGAACTGGTGGTAGACGGCGTGGAACCTAATGTTCTCTCCAAGATCCTCTACACCGACCTCGAATTTGCTGAGGAGAGACACCGGCTGGGGGCAGAGATATTCACAACCATGGGGAATTTTGCGCCGGCCATGGGGATGGTGGGTACGCTGATAGGCCTGGTCAAGATGCTGATGCAGATGGATGATCCGAGTTCCATCGGGCCGGCTATGTCGGTGGCCCTTGTTACAACCTTTTATGGTGTTATTCTGGCAAATCTTCTTTTCCTCCCTATTGCAGGCAAGTTGCGAACAAGAAGCAGTCAGGAGGTGATGGTCAAGCAACTGATCATCAACGGGATACTGTCTGTCCAGTCGGGGGACAACCCGAGAATGGTGGAGCAAAAACTCCATTCCTTTCTGTCTCCGGACAAGCGGAACTCGATATTTTAACGATGGAACCTGAGCTTAGAAAAAAGAGTAAAGAGGGTCCCGCCGCTGTGGGGTGGGAGTCCATATACTGTTCCCTGGTACTGATTCTGGTGGCCCTTTTCGCGATGCTGGTTTCATATTCTACGGTCGAGGGTGAGCGGATGACCAACTTCATGCGGGGTTTTGACACAGAACAGCAGACCTCGGGGGAGTCATCTGTTCTGGAGCCAAGGGACACGCTGAATTTCGGTAAACCAGGCGGGGGACAAAGCAGGAATGCTCTGAGTTCATCGCAGGCCGGGACAGAAGATGATAAAAAAATAATCACGGTTGCCATGCAAGCCCTGCAACTCTATTTTGAGAAGATGAATTCGGGAGATCTTATTGATATCAAGGAGACTGAAGCCGGATTCAGGGCCACGCTCAACAGTAGTCTCTTGTTCCCCTCGGGAACAGCTGCCGTGGAAGAGGGGGCATATCCATATATCGATAAAATGATTGCGGTGCTGCTGGAGTTCCCCTTCTCGGTCAGGATAGAGGGGCATACGGACGATATCCCGATCCATACTCCCAGATTTTCTTCCAACTGGGAGCTGTCAACGACACGGGCGATCAATGTTATGAGATCTTTTGTTGAAAGGGGGGAACTCTCTGCGGATAGATTGTGTGCTGTAGGGTTCGGTGAATATCATCCCATAGCATCGAATGAGACCCCCGATGGAAGACACAAAAACCGTCGGGTTGAAATCTTTTTTAATCTGGGGGGGGAAAAGTCCTCGGTTTGACGGTGGTGTCAGTATGGGAAAAAAGCGTAAGAATTCGGAAGAGCAGGGGGGAAAATGGCTGGGGACCTTTAATGATATGGTTACCCTTCTCCTGACATTTTTTGTCCTGATCTTGTCAATGTCATCCCTTGATGTTGCCCGCGTCAAAGAGGCTTCTTATTCTTTCAGTAGCGCGTTTGGGATGATGGACCGGGGGAGCGTGTCGGGTGTTAGTATCTTTGAACCCTTTATTATGCCCATGGGGGACAAGCCCCTGACGGCGGAAATGAAGAAAAAGAGGGTGTTCGATCAGATTCAGGGGATACAAGCCGTCGCCTCTGAAATGACGGAGGAGGGGATAACGGTCCTGGTGGATGAGGAGTTGTTGTTTAGGACAGGTATGGCCGACATCGAAGAAAACAGCCCCTCCTTGGATTCCCTGGGTGCAATTATCAAAAACGCTGATTGCACCATAAGGGTAGAGGGACATACCGACGATGTTCCGATACAAAACGAACAATTTACGTCCAACTGGGAACTTTCAATAGCGCGTGCCGTGAATGTTGTCAACCATCTTGTCGCCAGGGGGGGTATTTCTCCTGAGAGACTCTCTGCTTCGGGCTACGCTGATTTAAAGAGCCGGTTCCCAAAAACAACAGAGGCTGACAGGGCGCATAACAGACGGGTCGATATTGTATTAACGTTCAGGGAAAAGGATGCGTACCCCCATGCAGCGGGCGATGCGCAAATGTCGGGACAGACTGAGGAGGGATAGGAGTAATGGCAAAAGAGAAGGATGAAGAACAGGATAAAGAGATCAAAGAGGCACCTCCAAAGGGCAAGGGCCCAACAATCAAATGGATTGTAATCCTGGTTGTTGTCGTGGTCCTCGGTGTTACCGGTTTTGTGGGATGGAACTATTATGCGAACCGGACGCCCCACGGCAAGGAGGCCGTCAAGGAACAGGTGCAGGTACAACCGATCGGGTCGGTATGGTCGATGGGCGCCATGGTAGTCAATCTTATGGACAATAATGGTGATAGATATCTCAAGACGGTTGTTAATGTCGAATTGACCAGTCCGGATTGTATCGGGGAACTTGAACTCCTGAAACCGAAAATTGTCGATACCATTTTGGACCTCCTCTCGTCAAAAAGATATCAGGATATCATGGGCTTTGCCGGGAAGCAACGGCTCAGGGATGAAATTGCCATACGGATGAACAATTATCTGAGCAAGGGGCAGGTTCAGATGGTTTACTTCACGGAGTTTATTGTCCAGTAACCGGAGCATCGTGAGGAGACAAGATGTCTAATATACTGTCACAGGAAGAGGTTGATGCCCTTCTCGGAGGGATCGCCGATGGTGAAGTTGTAAGGCAACCAAAGAAAGTGAGTGATAGTGACACCTCGGAGGCGCGCCCGTATGATCTTACCAGCCATGACAGAACTGTCAATGTCAAGCTGCCGGGTCTGAATATGTCGAGTGAGCGATTTGTCAAGAGGTTTCAGGCTACCTTGTCGTCATTGCTCAAGAGGGTGGTAAGTCTGAATATCCTCTCGATCAGCATGCTGAAATACAAAGACTTTCTTAAAACGCTCCCTATCCCTACCAGTTTGCATGTCTTCAAGATGAATCCACTCAATGGGGAGGCGCTTTTTGTCGTTGAATCGCGGGTCATATTCACCCTTGTTGACATACTCTTTGGAGGAACGGGACGAGAGAGCTTTAAGGTTGAAGGAAGGGACTTTACATCGATAGAGATCAATCTGATTAAACGGGTTGTTCTAAGCGCCCTTTCCGATCTTGAGAAGTCATGGAGTTCGCTTGTGGATATCAAGGTTGTCTACGGCAGGTCGGAGATCAATCCCCAGTTCGCTCAGATCGTTGCGCCCATCGATTCCGTGTTCATTGTGAAGTTTGAAATGGAGATGGAGTATTCATCGGGAAACATGACGTTATGTATGCCGTATTCGATGTTTGAGCCCATCAAGGAAAAACTGGAGATGGGATATACCGGGGGTGTGTCGAAAGTGGATAAAGGGGGGTGGGCACCGCGACTTAAGGAAAGCCTGAAATCACACGAGGTTGATGTCGTTGTTGAGCTGGGCAGAACGGAGCTGTGTGGCAGGGAGATCATCAATCTGAAAGAAGGGGATGTCATCTATCTGGAGCGTCATTTCATGGACGGGCTCGATATCTATGTGGAGGGTGTCCAAAAATTCAAAGGGTATCCGGGGATATATAAGGGCAACCAGGCGGTACAGGTGTCTAAAATACTATAAAACTAGGGTGAACGTATTATGGAAGAAACCGAACTGAAAGAGGGGATATCGGCACAGGAAGCTGCTGGACCGGGGGGCGTCCCAGAAGGAACGGCGGAAGGCCTGGACGCTGAAGAAGCACAATCCGATGACGAACTTGGGTGGGACGATGTTCAGGAGGAGATGAGGGCTTCAGCCGGGAAGCCCCATGAGGAGGTACTTGGATGGGATGACATTCAGGAGGAGATGGAGGCGTCGGGCAAACCCGTTCGTAAGGAGGAGGTTGGAACAGTTCGGTTCAAAGAAATTAAAAAGGGTGACACCAAAAAGGGCACGCTTGACCTGGATTGCATCCTGGATATACCCCTCACCCTGACGGTTGAATTGGGAAGAAACCGGATATTGATCAGTGATCTCCTTGAATTGAGCCAGGGTTCCGTCATAGAACTGACCAAGCTCGCGGGTGAGCCCATGGATGTTTTTGCCAACAACAAGTTGATCGCCATGGGTGAAGTAGTCGTAGTGAATGAGAAGTTTGGGGTCAGATTGATTGATATCGCTTCTCGTGCCGAGAGGCTCAATAAACTCAAGTAACGTTGACTTGCGAGCAGGGTGTGTTGCTATGGATTCGTTGGGCGTGGTCCCCTCCCTCTTGAAAATACTATCGGCCCTTGCCGTTACCCTCGGGATAATGCTTGTGGTGGTGTATCTGGTGAAGAAAATCATGAAGAGGGCGAGGCCTGAAATAGATGACGGAGAGTTGATAAAGATCCTGTCCGTAAAGTATCTGAGCCCCAAAAACAGTATTATGCTGGTTGATATCGCGGGGAATACGGTGGCACTGGGGGTTTCAAATAACGGAGTATCGTTCTTGACACGGATCATGGATTCGGGGTCGCTTGAGAGGATCGAGGATATGAATAAATCAAGAGGAGGGAAAATGCCCCTTTCGGACTATCTGGTATCTTCGAGTGTGAAGCTGCATGCCCTCCTTGGCCTCCGGGGAAAGAATGGGGCCCGTGATGCTTAAACGGCTGTGGAACAGGCGGAAGCTTTGTGCGTGCCTGCTGATTGTCCTTGGGATGGTGTTCCTCCTGTCAAGCCCCCTGTGGGGAAAGCCGTTTACAGTTCCCACGGTAAGCCTCAGCGTAGGGGACGGCACGGATGACCCGGGCAATGTCGCAATAGTCATACAGCTGTTGTTCATCCTTACCGTCCTGTCCCTTGCCCCCGCCATACTGGTCATGCTGACCTCATTCACGCGGATTGTGGTCGTGCTTTCTCTCCTCAGGCACGCTCTGGGCACCCAGCAGATTCCCTCGAATCAGATTATCGTAGGGTTATCCCTCTTTTTGACCTTTTTCATTATGACCCCTGTCTGGGAAAAGGTCAACACCCAGGCTCTACAGCCGTATGTGAATGAAGAGATATCGGCTGAAAGTGCCCTGGCGGTGACGTCGGGGGCACTCAAAGGGTTTATGATGAAGCAGGTACGGCAGAAAGATCTTGCGTTGTTTGTTAAGATTTCAGGGAATGAGAAACCCGATACGGCGGACAATATAACCTTGCCGGTCTTGATCCCCGCTTTTGTGATCAGCGAATTGAAGACCGCCTTTCAGATAGGGTTTATGATTTATCTTCCGTTTCTCGTCTTGGATATGGTTGTTGCCAGCGTACTTCTGTCGATGGGGATGATGATGCTTCCTCCCATCATGATAAGTCTGCCATTCAAACTGTTGCTCTTTGTTCTTGTTGACGGGTGGTATCTGATAGTCGGGTCACTGGTCCAGAGTTTTTCCTAATGAAAGGAGTGAGGGGTATGAGCACCGATCTGGTTATTGGTATGGCGAGTGAGGCCGTGAAATTGATTTTACTGCTTTCGGCTCCCATGCTTATTGTGGGCCTTGTCGTCGGGCTTGTCATCAGCATCTTTCAGGCCGTCACGCAAATACAGGAAATGACGTTGACCTTTGTTCCCAAGATAATTGCCGTCCTGCTTACGCTGATTATTGCGCTTCCGTGGATGCTGAATCTTATGGTCACGTATACGCACAACCTGTTTTCCTCGATACCGATGCACATACGATAGCCGTCAGAGGCGCTTTTCTGGGTGGTTTAGATGAACATACCGCAGATAACGGCGCAGCAGGTAGAAGCGTTTATCCTTATTCTGTTGCGCGTCAGTGCTGTGATAGCGATGATTCCGGTCCTGGGAAACGCGACCACCCCCGTACGGGTGAAGGGGGGGCTGTCACTGATGATAGCGTTTCTTCTTTTTCCCGTTGTCGGGATGCAGGTTCCCCCTCTTGATCTCCTCCCCATGATATGGAGAATGGCGGGGGAGGTCATGATAGGAGTCCTTATCGGGTTCATGGGAAGGATGATCCTTTCCGCGCTTCAACTGTCGGGGCAGTTGATCGGTTTTCAGATGGGCTTTGCTATCGTGAACGTGGTTGACCCTGTGACCAGCACGCAGGTTTCGATAACCGCGCAGTTTCAATACATCGTTGCGATGCTTGTGTTTCTTGCCGTCGATGGTCACCACATATTCCTGTACGCCATTGCGGAGAGCTATGCGATCATCCCTCCGCTCGACTTTACCTTTTCGAGTGATCTCGCGAGGTTTGTTATCGAATTTTCACGGGGCATCTTTGTTGTTGCAGTCAAGGTAGGCGCCCCCGTTATCGCCGTGTTATTGATGACCACTGTGGGGGTGGGGATTGTTGCCCGAACCGTTCCGCAGATCAATGTGTTTATCGTAGGGTTTCCCTTACAGATAGCCATGGGGCTGATCTGCATAGGCATTACCCTCCCCCTTTTCGTGAAAATGGTGGGAAACATCTTCCTAGGCTTTGAAAAGGAACTGAGCGTGCTCCTGCATCTGATGTAGGGGGATGCGCACAACAGACTTCCGGCGTATGGTTTTTTGACGCAGCCGTCAATACATGGTCACCGATTATACATATGGCAGATCAAAACAAGGACCAGGAAAAAACCGAACAGGCAACTCCCAAACGAAGGGAGGAAGCGCGCAAGAAGGGACAGGTCGCAAAGAGCCAGGAGGTTGCCTCCGTGGTGGTTTTGATGTCCGGGCTGGTCTTCTTTTATTTTGCGTCCACCGGCATGGTCGACGGTTTGATGAGGCTTATGAGGTGGTTGTTTTCGCAATCCGGTCAGTTTGATATTGATTCCGGCAGCATTCAGCTCCTTGCCTCTGTCGTAGTCACCAAGGTGTTTTATGTATTCTTTCCCCTCTTTCTGGTCGTGCTGTCCGTGGCCCTTGTTGCCAACTATCTACAGGTGGGGTTTGTTGTTTCCGGCGCACCGATAACACCGAAATTTTCAAAGATCAGCCCTATCAAAGGGTTCCAAAGGCTTTTTTCCATGAGATCTTTTGTGGATCTTATGAAAAACCTGCTCAAGATATCGATTATCGCCTTTGTTGTGTATATCACCATCAAGGGAGAGTTGGAGTCAATCTTTCCCCTGATGGATCAGAATGCGGGAGGAATACTCCTGTACATCGGCAGGGTTTCGCTGAAGATTATATTCAGGGCATGTCTGGCCCTTATCATTATTGCGGTCCTGGATTATGCGTATCAGAAATGGGAGTTCGAAAAGAATCTGAAGATGTCAAAGCAGGAAGTAAAGGACGAAAACAAACAGTCGGAGGGTGATCCCCTCATCAAAGCGAGGGTGAGACGCCTCCAGAGAGCGATGGCCAGAAGTCGGATGATGGCAAACGTTCCCAAAGCGGATGTGGTCATAACCAACCCCACCCATCTCGCCGTTGCACTTCGGTATGAACAGACAAAGATGTCCGCCCCGAAGGTTATAGCCAAGGGAAGGGGCCTGGTTGCCGAAAAGATAAAGGAAATTGCCATGGCAAATGGAATAACCATTGTTGAGAACAAACCTCTGGCACGGGTATTGTATAAGGCAGTTGGTGTTGAACAGGTGATCCCTGAAAACCTGTACCGGGCGGTTGCTGAAGTGTTGGCGTATGTTTACAATCTAAAAGCGAAGAAGGGTCATGGATAAAACAAGCAAAGCAAGTTCCCATGCTTCGAGTGGGGCGGCCGGGTTGTCAAACGGCGCCACCGTGATGGCGATCGGGATAGTGGGAATCCTTCTGATTATGATGATTCCCCTGAAGCCCTTTATCCTCGATATGCTCCTTTCGGTCAATATCACCTTTTCCCTGATCATACTGCTGGTTGCCGTATATGTGCTCAGGCCGCTAGACTTTTCGGTATTTCCTTCCATTCTCCTTATCGCAACGCTGCTGAGGCTTTCCCTGAATGTGGCCTCCACACGCTTGATACTCCTCCATGGGAATGAGGGACCCTCGGCAGCGGGGAATGTCATAGGGGCCTTCGGAAGCTTTGTAGTGGGCGGCAACTTTGTGGTCGGCCTTATCGTCTTTCTGGTGCTGGTGCTGATTAATTTTATAGTCATCACCAAGGGGGCAACGAGGGTAGCGGAAGTGGCCGCACGGTTTACCCTGGATGCCATGCCGGGTAAGCAGATGAGTATCGACGCCGATCTCAATGCCGGTCTGATTAACGATGCGGAAGCAAGAAAACGGCGGAGTGATATTGAAAAAGAAGCAAATTTTTACGGAGCGATGGACGGTGCGAGTAAGTTTGTCAGGGGGGACGCGATAGCGGGTATCGTTATTACCCTGATCAATATCCTGGGGGGGCTGATCGTGGGCGTCCTGCAGCAGGGTATGCCTATGGCGGACGCCGCGCACACCTACACCCTCCTGACGGTCGGGGATGGTTTGGTCACTCAGATTCCGGCCCTGATTGTGTCAACCGGCGCCGGTTTGCTGGTGACCAGGTCAACCGCTTCGTACGACCTTGGCCAGGAATTTAAAGAACAAATCTTCTTGCAGCCGAAGGTGATTTCGACCGTCTCTGTCATGCTGGTGATATTCGCTCTGGTTCCCGGCATGCCCAAGACGCCCTTCTTTATTCTGGCGTTCCTGATGGCCTTTCTCGCGTACAACTTGTCTCATTTGGTTCCTGAGGATAGGATGGTGGAAGAAGGTCCCTCCCTCCGGGATGCGGAACCGGGGCCCGTGGAATCCCTTCTTCCCCTTGATCCACTCGAACTTGAGGTGGGGTACGGTTTGATATCGCTCGTTGACACCGATCAGGGGGGAGAACTCCTTCAGAGGATCAAGGCCTTGAGGCGACAGATGGCCACTGAAATGGGATTCATCATGCCGGTTGTGCATATAAGGGATAATCTCCAACTGAAACCCAACGAATACGTATTCAAGCTGAAGGGGATTAATATAGCCGGCGGAGAGCTGATGATCGGCAGGCATCTCGCGATAACGTCAGGCGATAGGAGTATCAAGATACGGGGTATAGAAACAAAGGAACCGGCGTTCGGCCTCCCCGCTTTCTGGGTTGAAAAGGGCGAAAAGGAAAAGCTACAGGCCAAAGGGCTGGTGGTGGTTGATCCCGCCACGGTTGTCACCACTCATTTGACGGAGATTGCAAAAACCTACGCGGACGAACTGCTCGGCAGGCAAGATGTCCAATCACTTCTGGATAATCTTTCACTCAGCCATTCCACCATCGTCAGGGAACTTGTTCCAAATGTGATACCCCTTGGAACCCTCCAAAAGGTATTACAGCGCCTTCTTAAAGAGAAGGTCCCCATCCGGGATCTTTTGACGATACTGGAGACACTGGCGGATTACGTTCCCGTGACAAAGAACGTAGAGGTGTTGACCGGGTATGTGAGGCAGTCCCTGTCCAGAACGATAACAAGTCAGTACCTGGACGGAGAGGGGAATATGACGGTCGTTATGGTTTCTCCCGATGTTGAGGACGGTATCAACAAATCTGTCCAGCGCACGGAGAATGAGTCCTTTATTGCCGCAGACCCCAATTTTATACAAAAGATGGTTATAGGTTTTCAGGAGTTTGTCAAGATCTTCGCTGACAGGGGGCTGCAACCGGTGATTCTGTGTTCTCCTAATACGCGGGTATATATGAGGAGAATTCTGGAGCGGTTTTTCCCGCATGTCGCGGTACTTTCCCATAACGAGATTACTCACGACATTACGATAAAATCACTGGGTATGCTGAGGGTTGAACATGCAGATTAAACGGTATGAAGTGGCCAGCATAAGCCAGGCAATGGCAAAGATACGGGACGATCTTGGACCTGATGCGATAGTCCTCTCCTCCACGAGACTTGAGGGGGGCTGCGGCATCGAGGTGGTGGCTGCCAGGGATGATGTTGGTGATGCCGTCCCCCGTCAAGGGAGGATCGGTTCTCCGGATATCTTCTCTATGTTTGTGTCGGAGTTGGACCAGTTAAAGGCCCTTATCAGCAATAGGGATATATCTGCACAGCTGAAAGAAGTCAGAGAGGCCATGGATACCGTTTCCGATATCCTCGGAATTGGGGGCACACGGGGTGTTTCTCCAGCCCTCTCAAGGGTGTATCGCAGGCTTGTCTCGAACGGCATATCGAAACAGCGGGCCGCCGGTCTGGTGAAAGAGGCGAAGAAACGCCTACCGGAACAGCCGGGTGATTACGACAGCGCTCTCACGGTTGTCCGGGACATTATCAGTCAGTCAATAGCCCCTTCGTACCGAAAACCCGGGAAGAAGAGAATAGTCGCATTTGTCGGTCCCGCCGGCTCGGGAAAGACGACAACCCTTGCAAAACTTGCGGCGGGGTACCGGTTCGAAGAGGGCCTCAATGTCGGTATTGTAACCATGGATACGTACAAGGTAGGTGCTGTGGCTCAGTTGAGAAAGTATTCGGACATCCTCGATATCCCTATTGAGATCGCCCCCGGCCTGACGGATCTGCGCAGGGTCATGAAAAAATTCTCCGACAGGGATATGGTGCTCATCGATACGCCCGGGAAAAGCCGCAGGGATGGCGAGCATCTGCTGAGATTGAAAGAATCCCTCGCTGCAGAATTTCCCATCGAAACCAATCTTGTTTTAAGCACGACGGCCAGTCAGGAGTATCTGATCGATACGGCGCAGAGATTTGGCGTGACGGGATATGACAGTATTATCTTTACAAAATTAGATGAGTCTGACAGCTTCGGCTCTATCTATAATGTGATCGATCAAGCGTCAAAACCGGTATCCTATGTGACGGATGGACAGAATGTTCCTCGGGATATCAGCAGGATAACCCCCGAGAAGCTGGCTGAGATGGTAGTAGACGGACTTGTGCAATAGCCGCCTCGTGAAACGTTTGGAAGAACCTTTCGGGTTTCATGGTTGCGTAACCGGGTCCATACCATAGAGGTTGTAAGGTGGAGCAAGCTGTGGTGCCAAGAGAAATCAAGAAGGCAGATAAACGACCGGTGAAGAACGGCGGGAAGCGGAACCGTGCAGTCAGGGTTATTTCCATTACCAGCGGGAAGGGGGGAGTTGGTAAGACAAACATAGCGGCAAATATGTCGTATATACTGTCAAAAATGGGGAAAAAGGTGTTGCTGGTCGATGCGGATGCGGGCCTGGCCAATGTGGATGTGGTTCTGGGCATTACATCGGAGTACAACCTGCACCACGTACTCAACGGAGAGAAGCGGTTGCCTGATGTTATCGTTGAGGGCCCGGGGGGATTCAAGATACTGCCGGCGGCTTCCGGTATTCAGTCAATGGCCGAACTCTCCAAGGGGCAGAAACTGACACTGCTGGAAGAGCTGAATGATCTCGATGAAGATTTGGATTTCGTGCTTATTGATACAGCTGCGGGGATAGCTGGAAATGTTATGTATT
The DNA here is from genome assembly GCA_028718565.1 of Syntrophales bacterium. GTDB lineage: Bacteria > Desulfobacterota > Syntrophia > Syntrophales > UBA2210 > UBA6078. Next base: position 32,084 of record JAQULO010000014.1, read on the forward strand.
TTAATATGGCTGCCAAAGAGATTATCGTGGTTGTCACCCCCGATCCTACGTCTCTGACCGATGCCTACGCCTTGATCAAGGTGATGTATCAGAATTATGCCGTAAAACGGTTTATGATACTTGCCAATATGGTTGAAGGCTCTCAGGAAGCAGAAAAAATTTATATAAGATTAAGCAACGCGGCAGACCATTTTCTGAATATTTCTGTCGATTATCTGGGACATATATGCAGCGATCGTAAAGTCCGGGCGGCCGTCAGAAAGCAGAGCCTGCTGGTGGAAATGTACCCTGATTCCAAGGCAAGCGAAGGCCTTTTTGAGGTTACGCAGGGACTGTATCAGAGACATCCGGAAGACGCCGCATCCGGAACCATACGATTCTTTGGCGGGGCTACTGTTGACAACAACGATTAACAAGATCGAACGAGATAAACGCATCATGCAGTACGCGCCTCTCGTCAAGAATATTGTCGAGAGAATCGCAATGAGATTGCCTGTGGATGTGAGCAGGGACGATCTGATTAATGTTGGTATCATAGGGCTGATAGACGCCCTCGAAAAGTTTAATGAGGAGAGGAATGTACGATTTGAAACCTATGCCAAATTCAGGATTCGGGGAGCGATACTCGATGAATTGAGATCAAGAGACAAGATGCCCCGGTCGGCCAGGAACAAGAGCGCACGCCTGGAAGAGGCATTTAATGTGCTGCGTGAGAGACTAGGCGTACCTCCGACGGGTGAGGATGTGGCTGATTACCTCGGAATATCCCTGGACGAATATTACCGGCTTCTGGATGATGCAAAAGCCGTATCAGTGTTGAGTAGTGACGACCTTCCGGAGGATTACTGTGAAGGACATGCGGAGAGTGATCTGCTGGAAAAAATAGACAAGTACAATCCGTTCCTTCTCCTTGAGGATCTTGAACTCAAGCGGTTGTTGACAGACACCATACAGTCACTCCCCAGAAGCGAGAGGCTAGTCCTATCTCTCTACTATTACGAGGAGTTGACACTAAAGGAAATAGGGGCGATCATGGATTTGACTGAGTCAAGGGTATGCCAGATACACTCACAGTCGATCATTAGATTGAGGGGCAGGTTGCAGGAATTGAAGCCCTCAACGTAGCGGGGTGTGGGGCATGATAGGAGGTGCAATCTCTTGAGGAGTCTCAACAAAAGTGTGCGTGCCGTGGGCTGGAGTTCTGTCGCGATGATGTGTATTGCGGCGGGATGCCTGTTCCCGGCATTGACGGTGCAATATTCATGGTCTGCCCCCCCTGAATCCCGGGGGGTAGAAGATAAAAGATCGGCCTCCGAGCTCGGATATTCCGTTATAACAGAAGAGCGGAAGGCACGCGATACAGCAGAGGGGGATGTCACCGGATGCAGGTTTTTGTATTTCAAAGGTTTTGTCGTGTGCCCGGAGAAGTGCAACGACAAGATACTTGTGTGTGACATGGTCTTGGAATTATGTCATGATACGAGCCCTACTAAAGACAGTGCCGACCTGCGGAAGGCCATATACGACATATGCCTTAAAATATCGAATATTCCCGAGGCCCGCCGGTTCTTGAAGATGGAGATAAAAACATGCCTGAATGAGCTTATGGGGGGGGATATCATACAACAGGTATACTTTACTAAATTTGTTCTATTATGAACGGCCTGCCCGGTTTTACGATTCCACGGCAGTGACTGGCGGCGGGCAGGATGAAAACGCAGTAACACACGTGTTTTTTGAAAATCACATTGTTACGAGGATCTTTACAGCAATCGTATTGCACTATACCTGAGACAGGAGGGACAATGTCGTGACTAAGAATGATCAACGTAGCCGCATATCTGCAGAGATAGAGAAGGATTTCGAATCAACCGTGTTACAGGGATTTATGCCCGGGCTTCTTCATACTTTTGCGAATCCCTTGAACGGCATTCTGGGCCGGTCCCATCTCTTGCGGGAGAGAGTTAAAGAGACGATTGAAGCGGTAAACGGTCATAACGGTATGAGCGACACGATCCTTGAGCGGTGTAATAAAATAGCCCGTGACGCCGATCTCATTGCCAGGGAATCAGAAACATTTTTCGATCTGTTCAATAAGCTTTCCGGGAAATTTTACCGATTGAATGACACTACTGTTCAGAAGGTTAATCTTTCCGATTTTATAGAAAAGGAAGTTGCCTTCCTGGAGTTTTACCTGGATTTCAGGCATAACGTCGATAAAAAATTGCTCTTGAATTGGGACGTCCCCGATGTGCGGGGTACATACTCCTGCTACTCATTGTCTTTATTTGCACTTATCAGGCGATCAATTGATGCCATGAGGGGGAACGATGCGAGAGAACTGGTTATAGTAACTGATTGCGATGAGTCATATGTCAGTATAGATATCAAGGATACGGGAACGCCTCTGCCGAAGACCCGGACAAAGAGACTATTCGAAGCCCTGGAGAAGGAAGACCCTGCCCCCTGCGGCCTGGGACAAGACAAGGGCCTCTTCAATGCCCTCTTTCTTCTGAAGGGGTGCGGAGGGGTGTTTAAGGTTGGGCGTGAAGGGAGCTTTAATGTTGTAACAGTTTGTATACCCTATAAAAACAACCGGATTGCATCGACAAAGCGCCAGGGCGCAAAGCAAAGACATTTCCCTGAGGTCATGACGCTTCTCTAGGGGTTTTGTTAGTTGTATTAAAGATTTTGGTGAGTCATGACGATACCAGTGTAAAAAGGGAGGTCAACGTCTTCCCCACGGCCTCTGCTTGGAAGGGAAGTTGAAAAAATGGTAAGGTCGATCGATGTTCAACAGGTTTTGTTGCAAACGAATTCAATTGAGCGTGTTCAACAGACCCAGCAGCAACATCCCGATGTCCAGCAACGGTACTTCGAAGATCAGTTGAGCAAAGAAAGGAAAAACCTGAAAAAGAAGGTGTCGGGCTCCGACAGCCTCCAGGAATTAAGAATCATGGAAGAAGAGGGGCGTGACAGTGGGGATCGACGCAAGCAGGGAAGGAAGAAAAAAGAAGAACATGACGCCGGTGCCGGTGAAATAGGAGAGACAGTGGACATAAGGGTATGAGTACGGAGTTGATGCTGGGCATACAGATTTTTGCAGACGTGGTGCTGTGTGCCATTATTGCATTTTTGCTCTGGGTATTGAACACGGAAAGCAGGAAGAGGAGATGCGGGGTTGATGCAGATTCTCTTACCGAACTCAGAGGATTGATCGAGTCATCAAAGGCGTCGGCTGATTATCTGGTTCGGGCCCTGGATGATGGGAAGAAGTCTCTTGAGGAAGTCGCCCATTCTCTTGACGAAAGAGAAACGCGCCTGAGGACGCTTATGGAAGGGCTGGACCGTAGTTCCGGCGATATGCAGAAGGACCCGCGGTACGGGCAGGCTATGGAGATGGCAAGGCAGGGTGTGCCGGGAACTGAAATAGCCAATGCGCTGGACCTTACGGAAGGCGAGGTAGACCTCATAGTGAGTCTTGATCTCAGAAAGAATAAAGATGCCGGTTAATGTCGTTATCTAACCTGCCTGCTACCCTATCACCTCATAGTGTCAGACATCTGTTACACATTCAAAACAGAGTGAATTCTCTGCCCCCGCTTTCCGTCGGTGAGGTCGTACAAGCAACCGTGGTCGGGAAGGGGGTGGGTAGGGGAGTAGTCATAGATGTAAAAGGTGTTCGAGCCTTAGCCGAGTCGGACCTGCCACTGAAGGGGGGCACGAAGGGTTTTGTGAGAGTGGAACAGTTGCGTCCCCGAGTCATCCTTCGTATCCTGCAGTCGGTGGGGGAGACGCATCCCCG
>JAQULO010000015.1 GCA_028718565.1 Syntrophales bacterium
CCTGTAGCCCGATATGCTTCCTGATCGGAGGGCCCATGACCCGGTTAATCGGTACCGGGACCCTCTTCCAGCATGCCGCGGCGATCTCTCTGCCCATCCCCTCTTCATTGCCGGGGGCAGAGGCCTTGCCCTTCACTGCATAGCTCCAGTGCAGGGGTAAGGGGCGCGCCCCCCACTGCTCCTTAAATCTGTACGTTCCCTCCCCCGGCGAAGATCTCCCAAAATCAAAATACGCGTACCCGTTATCACAGGCATACTCAAGCATCTTCCAGTAGAGGAGCATGTTGGGACTCGTACTGCTGTACTGGTGCAGTGCCGATGCCCAGGGATTCTCCAGCGTATCCCGGCATCCGATCATCATACTGCACGCGACGGGCCTTTTTTCATGATACACAATGACAAACTTCGATCTTCCGGGCAGTTCCTCAAATACCGACTCGACAAAAAGTTTTGAATGAACGGGAGAGCCAAGATCCCTCATATTCCGGGCGAATACATCATAGAAATCGCCGAGACGCTCAATTTCTCCCACGACGGCATAGAGGCCAGCCTTCATTGGACGCCGGATCTGACTCCTCAGCTTCGCCTTGAATGACTCCATCAATGCCTCCGACGATAATGCCAACTCCCGGAGCATCCGGACTTTGTGCCGTCTCGTAATAATCCGAATCTGATTACCCCCGGATAGTCCTTCCCCTCCGGAAAGGCACGTACGAGGGGAGATATGTCTCAGCTCAACCATCCTACAGCGTAAATTGCCTGCAAGCTGGATTGCACGCCGGAGAAGTTCGGTTTCTATCTCGCCGTTATCGGCGATAACACCTGCAAAGTCACAGAACGGCAGTGAAATGAGTGAGTTTCCGAAAAGGAAATGTCTCAGGTGGATCAGGGGGAGCACCCCCGCTATCGTACTGCATGCCTTACCGGAAGGATCGGTCGCGGCACGCAGTGCAACCAGGCAGTAAGATGCATGCCCGTACGCCCTCTCAATCGCCTTCCGCCATCCCGACAGATGATACAGCGTCCCCTGTGGGTTATTGAGCACATACTCATCCCACGGTATCTCATTATCCTTTTCCAGAAGCTCAATTCTAACAGGCATGGCAATCAGAATGCCCCATCGACAAGAGGTTGTGTAGTTTGAAACACGTTACAGGGAATATCCTTCACTGAAAATCCGGTTTTTTGCCCACCAGGTTCAGATAGTCGCGGCAGGTCACGAAACTACACCCCTTCACATGGCTGAACAGTGCGGACAATTTGTGTTGAGTCCGGCTCAGGTTTACGTAATGCCTGAATCTGTAAAATGCGGGGATCGTATCGATTCTGGGCTGGCCCGGGTCGATCTCCCAAGGGTGGATGTAGAAGAGATATGCACCCTCTCCTTTCAGTATCGACTGAACACCCAGGCGAAAGATAAACAGGGGAATAAGACGGAAATACCCCCCGCCCCCCCATGGTAAAATCCTCCCGTACAACGTAAGGTTGCTGATGGGAAGCTCATAGAAGGTGCTGGAAATTTTTACGGCAACTCCCGCTGTTGCATATTGCGTAAGGTCCATCCTGCCATATCGCCTGTTGATTCCGAAGGAATTATAACTTGAATCATAACGATACCCGCACGCTTCGATGATCTTCAGTACATCATCGGTGATGGAAAAACTGGGCGCACGGTACCCATAGACGGCCTCTCCGATGATATCCTCCAGAAGTTTCCTGCTATCGACCAGATCCTTTTCCAACTCTCCGGATGAGGACTCATTACAACATCGATGAAAATAGCCGTGAGATGCCACTTCATGTCCCCGAGAACGTATCACACGCACCAGATGAGGAAGGCGTTCGGCGATCCATCCCAAAACAAAAAAGGTGGCCTGCGGCGGATTGTGTGTGCCCTTCAGTCTCATCGAATCAAGGAGATCGAGGATTCGATGGGTATTTTCTTCAACCCGTAATTCACGCGAAGACCATGAGGTAAAGGGGATTCCCTCCTTGAGGTTCTCCACCTGAAACCAGTCTTCAAGATCAACGGTAAGAAGGATATGATGGTCGATTGTGTTCATAGGATCGGTTCTGAGAGAAAGTACGGCACGGCTGCAAGAGAGAAACCCGGCACTGCTCCGCCCCTTGAGTTACAGAGAACAGCAGTCGTAACCCATTGGGGTTAAATGCAAAGCTCACAATTGACTTTTTGAGCATACCTGATCGTTGTGCTATATGTCCACTAAGCGTAACAGGCAGCATTTCTTTTTCGGCAAACACAATACCCGTACACGGCTTTCAGGCCAGAAAGCCTTAAGCCAAGATCGTCATATCATCCAATCGGCATCTGCCCTCGTACGGACTTTTTCAGCTTTTTTCATAAAATACCTTTGCCGACCCAACGCCTTTTAACGAGCAGTATCAGTTAACAGGCTTTAATCTCTATACATTCTGCTATGGCCTGATTTATTTTTCTTTTAAAAAAGCAACTTTCTTCTTGCAATATACAATATGTGGTATTATTATGCAACCAAACCACTATATCTTGAGAAGAAATATCTACGCATCTCTCATGGTCGGGTTAACTTTTCTTTTAAAAAAGCAACTTTTTTCTTGCAATATACAATATGTGGTATTATCATGCAGCCAAACCACCATATCTTGCAAAAAAGAGGGGCGCTCGTGCACGGTAAGATAATGATAAAAAAAGTCTCTTTGCAGGTCGCGCAGCAGTTGTTTCTCATAGTTCTCCTCGCTACCATTGCCTGCGCCGATTACGGCCTCCTGTTAAACTCCTACAGAAGTAAGGAAGCTGCGTTGCAGGATGTTCTCACCTTGACCAAGCAGGGTCAAAGCGTGGTCGCTGAGGAGATTCGGATGCCGGGGAGCGGCACTTGGTACAGAGTCTGTATTGGTCCTTTCGTTACGAAGGATGAGACCTTGGAACAGAGACGGGTCATGCGACTCAATGGGTATAAGGGCGACACCTTCGTTGTAAAGGTCAACACAAACAACCTTATCACTTCCGGAATGCTTGGCACGGAGGAGTTCCCCCCTACTCAAGCCAAGGCTGCCGTCCCTCCACCAGAAGGGACGGTTACGGTGGAATGGGATGCCAGTAAAGATCCCAGCCTTGCCGGATACAAGATCTATTATGACACGGATTCCGGCCCGCCCTACGAGCCTGTCGAGGCTGACTACGCCGATGAAGGTCCGCCCCCGATTCAAGTGGGCCGTGAGGTTACCAAAATCACGCTTCATGGCCTGAGCAGTGCGAAGAAATATTTCTTCGCCATAACCTCTCTTAATGCGAGCGGTGCTGAAGGCGGCTATTCAACCGAGATAGCGGCGCTTCCGGCATATACGGATACGAAAGCTCCCGGCATCGGCGACACGAGGCAGCCCAAAGTTAGACCCGCCATTCCCTCTAAGGCCCCAGCCGTTGTAGCCGGAACACCTGATGACAAAAGGTATACATTTTCTATACAGTCACAGCCTGTCAAATCTCCCTCGTCCAGTCCCAAAAGCTCTTATCAGAAAAAACTGTCATCTCGCTCTGCGTCCGCCGCCTCTTCAGCCTTAGGGGAAAAGGACTCTCTTGTCGCTCCGGGTGATATTCTGAGGATAGAGGTCCCGGGCCAGAAGGAGATGAGCTATGATTACGACGTTGATCCCGATGGCAACATCTACATGTTAATTGTCGGCAAGGTCGTGGTCCAGGGCCTCAGTGAAGCCGGTCTGAGCGATAAATTGACCAAGGTGTCTAGACCATTTGTTGCCAAAGGAGAGAGGGTGTTGGTCCAGATCCTGGAACGGAAACGGTATATACATATCCAGGGAGGTGTGCGCTATCCCGGTTGGTATCGAGTCCCATCCCGGGCGGCGGTGGACAACTTGCTCAAGATGGCTGGGGGGGCGGTATCGAAGTCAGTTTATTCAGGAATTAAACTCAGGCGGAATGCAGGGGGTGGGGATAAAGAGTTCGACGTGCAGGGGGAAATTGCCTTCCAGCCAAATGATGTCCTGGTCGTTCCGGCTCCTAAGACCTATCGACAAGAAGTCGATAAGGGTGATCTTCTGTTTATCAGCCTGCCCCAGAGACAGGCCCCCGGAAAGCGGCAAGACACGACGGACTCGGCTGATTTAACCCAGTCGCTGGCGCAAAACCAGATCGAGATTGACAGAAACGGGTATATCTATATCCCTAACTATGGGCACATTTTCGTTAACAAATTGACAACCGAGGAAATCAAAAAAGAGATTGAGGTCCGGCTCCCTAAATACATTGCTGTTCTCGAGAAGGTAGAGGTCAGCATCATTGAGAAAAAACACTATGTTGAGGTGTTGGGGCATGTTACCAACCCGGGCTGGTACAATATCCCGGAGACAGCAAATATTCAGGAAACGGTCGCCGTAGCGGGTGGAGCTGTTGACGGGGCGACCATGAGCGGTGTCGTTATCCAGAGAAGTCTGAATGGAGATGCCGAAAAGGTAACGGTAAACCTCTACCAGTTCACGATAACCGGGGACGGCAGGCTTCTCACACCGATTCATGAAAATGATATTATCTTTGTGCCGATCTCTCCTAATTTCGGTAATATAAAAAGAACACTTGATGCTTGGAATCCACCCACCGAAAGGCTGGAAGAGGACGTCAAGAAAAAGGTCAGGATATTCGGGGCTATCCGCAACCCTGGGATCTACGAGGCTTCAGAGGACATGAATCTTGTCGACCTCATGGTCCTCGCCAGCGGAGAGGACGAATTTGCTGAGCTGACCGATATAGCGATCATACGGGATGGCAAGGTGCAGACGCGATTCGATCTGGAGGAATTCCTGCACGGTAAGGCAAAGGGGGGCACAAGACCTCTGCCCGTACTGCGGAGCGGAGACACCGTGTATGTTACGCGTATCGAGACAACGACCAAAGAGTCCCAGGACAGGGTGTACATCGTCGGTAAGGTCCTGCGACCGGGGTCGTACGAACTGTACGACGATATGACGGTTCTCCAGGCCCTTGCATGGGCGGGTGGTTTGACTGAATGGGCCGATTCGAATAACATCACGATTGTTCGTATGGTAGATGGAAAGCAGGAGAACATTCCCTTCAACTACGACAAAGGGGTGAGAGGAAGAGTTCCTGAGTTGAATATACGGATGGCACCGAATGACACCATCATCGTGCCGTAAAAGGTTAAAATGCCCATATATTTTGATTTGGGGAGAAGGTTTATGAAAAACAAAGGGAAAACGATAGGGCTTTTGGTTTTGTGTCTCATCACCGCGTTGATCCTGGCTTCATGTGCGACGGACATGTCCACGCGGGCGACTCGCGTCAGGCTGGTTTCCGCCGAGCAGGTTCACCAGTGCGAAATTCGGTGTGAAGCCCTTGGAAGTGTACAGGGTTCTTCGTATCCGGCTGGCGGATGTCTCTCCTGGTGGGGTACGGTGCGGAAGATAGCCCACAACAATGCGCTCAATGAACTGCTGGATAACGCCGCTGAGATCGGTGCAACTCATCTGTTCGTCAACCTGGGAGATTATCCTGATTTGAGAGGAGACGCGTATCGTTGCGCCTTTTGCGAAGATGCCAATGGTGACCCGGATGTGGCGTATTGCGTGGACGCCGGCGGCACCCGAAAGAGGGCGTATTGTCAAGGGGCCGATGGTAAGGTTGTAGGCGCTGCGTATTGTCGGGGAGGTGACGGGAAGGGCCCTGCCGACTGTAGGGAGAATGGCGGGGTATGGGTACCTGCGGTCAAAGAAACGAAGTGTGAGACCATGGGTGGTGCGTGGGTTCCTGAAGCTGAGAATCGGCAGGCATGCGAAGCCAATGGAGATATATGGCTCCCTGCTGCGAAGGATCCGACAGCCTGTGAAAACAAAGGGGGAAAATGGGTTCTCGATCAAGATGTTCTCCGCCGTTTACCATCAGGCAGTCCCCCGCAAGAAGAGGTTAAATAGGACAGGAACTAACGGTAGCACAAAACGAACATAAGAATCAAAAAGTGGGGGAGAGATGTCGAAGTCCACATTTTTAGGGGTGTGTAGGGTGGCGGTCCTGTTCATGCTGCTGGCGATCTTCGGTTGTGCGACAAGCGGACGGTTTTATGTCCCCAAGCCGATTCCCATAAAGCCCGGGACGGTCCTCAAGCCGGAGTATAACATCGTGTGCTCTGTGAACCTTATCAATAGTCAAACAAGCTCACAGTGGGTTAGCATTGGAGACTACACGCATAAGTGGTCGGCAAATCTGCTCATGTGGACAGACACTGCTGTCGGGCTTCTCAAAGATGAGCTGGTAAAACGGGGGGTGGTCATTTCTGAAAAATCGCCCAAAACCCTGAAGCTTTCAATCACAAGGGTGAAGCTGTTCTGGGGGTTTGACGCTATCGGATGCACCCTAAATCTTAACGCGACAACCGGTGACGGGTACGTCGTAAACCACGAGGAAACCGGCACTGCAAAAGATCTTTATGAAAGTTGCGATACCGCGGTGTCAAAAGCGGTAGCAGCTATGTTCACGGATCCCGGAATCCAGGATTATCTCACAACTTCAAAAATATTCAGGGATTCGGATGGAGACGGAGTGCCCAACGACGTAGATGAATGCCCCGAGACACCTGAGGGTGTGAGGGTTGACAGCAGGGGGTGCCCGCTGGACGGCGATGGCGATGGTTTTCCTGACTACCTTGACAAATGCCCCGGAACACCCGGGGGCATGGAAGTTGACTGCGACGGGTGTCCTCCGGATAAGTAGTTATGGCGTGCCAGGGTAGTTGGTTGTGAACTGCCTTACCTGGTAAGAGCGCCATAGATAAGGAACGGTTCTCTGTCGTAGGGTATGGATGGTTTTTCAGGGCCTGGGGCGTCGAGTGAGACCGCGGGCGGAAGGACACTGAACCCGGGGGTCCGGTGTCACGGGTATCGGTGATGTCGGTATGGACTGGCTGTCCGAAAAGATTTGAGAGGTATCAGATGAATAAAATAACACTACTTGGCGGTATGATTATATGTATTCTTACACTGGGATGCGCCCCCAACTATTCCCTGATGGATTCCGACAGTCACTCCAAAAAAGGGATATCACCACGGGAAGATGCCCAACTCTCATGTCTCAAGTCAGGACCAACGGAAGAATGTATGAGATCAAAGCAATATTCCCTCAAAGACCAAACACCGTCGGGCGTGAAGGTTGACGAGTTGGGGTGTCCGCTGGACAGTGACGGTGACGGCGTACCCGATCACCTCGATAAATGCCCCGGAACACCGGAGGGCGTAAAGGTTGACAGCAGGGGATGTCCGTTGGACAGCGACGGTGACGGCGTACCCGATTACCTCGATAAATGCCTCGAAACGCCGGAGGGCGTGGAAGTTGATTGCAAGGGGTGTCCGTTGGACAGCGACAGTGACGGTGTATCAGATTCCTTCGACAAATGCCCTGGAACGCCGCTGGGCGCACTGATTGATGAAGATGGATGCTGGACCATTGGGGAACCCTTATTCGACTTTGATAAATCCGATATTAAGACTGAGTACCATCCAATTCTTGATCAGGTCATCATTGTATTTGAGAGAAATCCCTCTTTGAGAGCTGAGGTCCGGGGTTATACGGATAATTTCGGGGCCCAGGCCTACAACCAGATACTCTCCAACAGGCGCGCCGAGGCGGTGGTTAGTTACCTGGTACAGGGTGGCGTAGACAGGAATCGACTCTACCCCGTGGGGTATGGGTTTTCAACGCCTAGAGCCTCTAATGAATCTGCGGAAGGAAGGGCGTTGAACCGGAGGGTCGAGATTCTGCCAGTTCAGTGAGAGGTGCCTTATAGAACCTATCTGAGCATAATCGGGGGACGCACAGTCGAATGATTGAGTTGGTGTGGTGCCTTTCTATTCGTCTCTCTGTCCTCTTGAGAAATTAGTAAGGTGTTTCCAATTCTATCCCCAATTCCACCCCTGATTCAACCCAGCAAGTTGAGACATTGTCCGGCAGGTTGGTCTTCATTTCCAATCTACCCTCCTGAATAAGATCGGGCAGGTGCTTGGCGAAATTAGGCGTGAGATCTTCAATCGTGGCGAGACGAGCGGGGACAGAGGGACGCTGTTAACTTATTAACTTTCTGTTCTAGCAATGATTTTGCTCCGCATTTTTACCTTGTACGCGAATAAGTTTATAAGTTAACAGCGTCCCATTCCTCCCATAAATAAATCTGTCCCCTTTTTCTAAATAAATCTGTCCCCTTTTTCCTTTTTCTCTATGAGGTCTAAGTTCAGGCCCGGGAAGGCCTGATTTTATCCTTAACCCTCGTAACGATATTGAGAATATCTTCAAGTATTAAGTAGAGACTCGGGATGAGGAGCAGCGTGATGAATGTCGCGAAGAGCACCCCGTAGCCGAGACTGACCGCCATGGGGATCAGGAATTTTGCCTGGAGGCTTCTCTCCAGGATGATGGGTGTCAACCCCGCGAAGGTGGTGAGAGAGGTGAGGATAATGGCGCGGAATCGCAGAACCCCCGCCTGTGTGACTGCGTCGTGAGCGTTGGCGCCTTCCTGCCGGAGCCGGTTTGTTGCATGAATAAGAACAAGCGAGTCGTTTACGACGACGCCCGCCAGCCCCACGATCCCGAAGAGGCTGACAAAGGTGATGTCGAGCCCCATGATGAGATGTCCGATAACCGCGCCGACGATGCCGAACGGAATGGCCATCATGACAACAAACGGTTGCGTGAAGGACCTGAAAGGAACGGCAAGAAGCGCGTAGATGCAGAAAAGAGCAAACAAAAAGCCCATCTTGAGATCGGCAAAGGATTCCTCCTGCTCCTTTCCCTCTCCCTCCATGGAATATCGCAGGCCGGGGTAACGGTAGGCGAGATCCGGGAGAAACTCTTTTTCGAGTGTCTGTCGCACCTCATTGGCGTTGGTGACCGTTTCATCCACGTCGGCGTAGACCTTGATGACGCGCCGTCTCTGGGCGTGTTCGATAGAAACGTATCCCTGTTCCATTGTGACGTCGGCCAGCAGGCTGAGGGGGACTTCCGATCCGTCGGCGGTACGGATGCGCATCTCTTCGACATGTCCGGTAGACGTTCGCTCCTGTTCGGGGTAGCGCACCATGACCTTAACCTCGTCTTTGCCCCGCTGCATGCGGAGAGCTTCGGCTCCATAGAAAGCGTGTCGCACCTGCGTGGCGATATCGCCCAGGGTCATCCCCATGCTCCGGGCGGTTGGTTTCAGCTTGAGCTGCATTTCCTGTTTTCCCGGCAGGAAACTGTCACCGATATCGTAGACGCCGGGGTAGCTTTTCAACTCCTCCTCCAGCCCCTCGGCGGCCGCCAGGAGACCTTCGTGCTCATCCAGTGACAGGTGGACCTCGACCGATTTCCCCGCGCTATGCAGGATGCTCTTGAAGGTGATTGATTCGATTCCAGGAATCGTGCCCGCATTCTGACGCCAGAGCGCCGCAAGCTTGGCCGTGCTTGTTTTCCGGTTTTCTCCTTCCAGCACCTGTATCCAGATGTGGGCAAGGTGCCCCCCCTGATCGGCCATGCCTCCGCGCTCGTCCATCTGTGCCCCGATCAGGGAGAAACTGTACTCGAAAAGGGGGTCCTGCCCGGGATTCTCCCGGTCCGCATCCGCCAGGGTCTTTTGGGCGGTCTCCAGTAGGTATCCGACCACGTCGGACGTACGCTTCAGGGGGGTTCCCGCGGGGAGGGTCAGCGTACACTCCAGCACGTCTCCCTCTACCTTTGGGAAGAAGGTGAATCCGACGATACCGCCGCGGATGATTCCCACCGTTATGAGCAGCAGGGCAACCCCAAGCGCCACCGTAGCGTATCTCCATCTCGCGCAGAAATCCACCGCTCTCAGATAGGGACCGTTGATAAACGCCCGCAGTCGGCGCGCCGTCCATTTTTCTCTCTGTTCCCCAGAGCCTTGTCGGGGCTGAGCGTGCTTGCCTCCGGACAGATGAGACGGCAGGATGAAGAGCGACTCGATCAGTGATCCGGACAAAACGACTATGATCACGATGGGTATGCTGCGCATCAATTTTCCCATCATGCCGGTTGCTATCAGAAGCGGCGCGAAGGCCGCCATTGTGGTGAGAACCGAGAAGATAACCGGGTGCCCAACCTCAAGGGCGCCCTGAGTTGCCGCCTGCAGAGGGGGGAGGCCCTCCTCCTGTTTCCGGAATATGTTCTCCCCGATGATAATGGCGTCGTCAACCACGATGCCCAGCACCATGATGAAGGCGAAGAGGGAGATCATGTTGATCGTCACGTCCAGAAAGGGGAGCGTGGCCAGCCCCGCCAGGAAGGATATGGGAATCCCGAGGGTCACCCAGAATGAAAGACTTGCGGTGAGGAACGTTCCGAGTATCAGAATCACCAGGACCAGGCCGATGGCCATGTTTCTGAGCAGAAGCTGGAGGCGGCTGTGCAGGATTTCCGACATATCGGCGAAGAAAGCAATGCCGACACCTGTAGGAAGAGAGGGCCCGATATCGGCGATGTACTGTTTTACCTTACGGGCGACATCGAGGGCGCTCTGATCGGCCACGCGGGAGACCTGGATCATGGCCGCGGGTTTGCCCTGGAAGCGCGCGAAGATGTCGACATCTTCAAAACCGTCGCTGAGGGTCGCAATCTGGCCGAGCGTCACTTTGCTGCCGTCGGCTCGGGTAATGACGGCAATATCGGCAAATTCGTCGGCGTAGTACCGTCGGCCCTTGGTACGGACCAATATCTCGCCGCCTTTCGCCTTGACGCTTCCCGCCGGAAGGTCGAGACTTGCCCGCCCGACGGCATCGGCTACCCGGCCCAGGGTCAAACCGTACCGGCGCAATGTCTCCTCGGAGATTTCGATATGGACCTCTGACTTGCGCGCACCCAAGACCTCGGCGGAGGTAACACCCGGCAGGTTGGTGATATCGTCCTTGGTCTTTTCGGCAAGGTATTTGAGGGTTGCATCCGGGACATCGCCATAGACGGCGACGTCGATTACCTGTACCCGCTGAATCACCTCCCGAATAACGGGTCTTTCCGCTTCATCAGGGAATGTGGTGATACGATCGACCTCGGCCTTTACCTCATCCAGGAGTTCTTGAACATCCCATCCCTTGATGACCTCCACGATAACGATGCTGATCCCCTCTTTCGACGTGGAGTCTATGCGTTTGATACCGGACAGGCCCGCCACCTGTTCCTCTATCCGGCGGCTGATGGCCTCTTCCACCTCGGAGGGCGAAGCTCCAAGGTATTGAGTAGTTATGGATATCCTGTCGAGAGAGGTTTCGGGAAACACCTCCAGCTTTATGGAAAAGATCGTGAAGATCCCGGCCAGGACCAGAAATATCATGAGCAGATTTGCCGCGACGTGATTTCCGGCGAACCAGGCAATCATACCTTTCATGATCACTCCTTCTCCAGAGCCGCCCGAACAGTCATGCCGTCCGCAGGGGCCTTGAGGGTTGAAAAGGCGACCATCTCGCCATCCTCAAGACCTGATTCCAAAACGACCTCTTCCCCCTGATAACGGGCAACCCTGACTGTCCGAAAATGAAGGATGCCTTCACCATCCACGGTCCACACGATATCTCCCTGTCGGAGGGCGGCCCGCGGGATGACGGCCGCACCAGGCAGCACCTGTCCCCTGATGTCAACGGTCACGAAGAGACCGATCGCAAGGGGCGGTTTTGTCGTATACGGTCTGTCAACCCGCACGATAACGGTTATCATCCGGGTCTTTTCATCCACCTTCCCCTCGGCGCGGACCACTTCCCCTGAAAAGGTCAATTTCCGCCCCGCAATTTCGGCATGAACGGTGGCAGGCGACCCGGATCTTGCGTCGGTTGTAAATCCGGGGACATCAAACCAGAAGAGATTTTTGTCCTCCATCGACATATTTTTTGCTGACGCGACCGTCAAAAGGAGCCTTCAAGACAGCCCTTTCACGGTTAAGGAGGGTCTTCTCCAGATCGGCGCGACTGGCCTCAAGCCTGGCCTGGGCCGCCTCCCGTTGTGGTTTTTTGGCCACCAGGGGAGGGGGCTCTTCGACGACGTGAGAGGTGTCCGAGTAGTGGGCCCGCCATTCTTCCTGTGCAATCAGGGCCACCTGCTGAATAATCTTCAGATTGCTTTCCGCATCCTTAACCTGTGCCTGTGCCAGGGTAACGGCCAGGTCATAATCGACAGGGTCTATTGCGAGCAGCACGTGTCCCTTGGTGAATGACCCGCCATTGACCAGGGCTGGGGAGATACGGACGATCTTGCCGCCGACCTGCGGGACGAGATTGATTTCCCTCAGCGGGTTCACCGTTCCCTCACCCCTGATCGTGATTGCCTGCGGCCCTGTTGAGACCTTCATGACACGAACCATGGGCACCGGAACGGAAGGGTCTATCTTTTCAAGTCGGGATTTGCTCGCCATCAGCGTACCCATGATGATGCTTCCAACGATGACGAGTGCCACGCTTACGATGATATGGGTGCCACGTTTTCCTTTTCGGTCCATTGTCGTTTCCCTGGAAGATTGGTTTTCAGTCATGGATTTTCCGTTCTCTTTCATTTATCTTGCGCCCCCGTTTTTTTGCTCTGCGGGTCTCCCCACCCGCCACCCAGGGCGCGATGCAGTGTTACCCGGTTGCCGAGGATGGCCAGGTCGACCAGAACCAGGTTTTCTTCAGCCTGAAAACGGGCCTGCTGTGCGTCGAGGACGGCAAGGTAGCCGACCAGCCCCCGTTCGTATCGATTTTCGGCCGCCTTCTGCGTGGCCCGCGCTTCGGAGAGAAAGGTCAACACCTTCTCTCTTTTCTCTATCTGTTCTTTCCGTGTCAGGAGAGAGCCTTCCACTTCAGAGAAGGCGGAGAGGACGGTCTTGGCGTAATCGGCCATACCCTGCCGAAACCGTGCCTCCGTGGCGCGCTGCCCCGCTGTGAGCTTGCCCGCGTTAAAGAGGGGGTGAAGCGCTCCGAAGGTGATATTCCACACGTTGCTTCCCGGCGCGAAAAGCTGATCGAGTTCGCTGCTGGAGTAGCCAAAACTTCCTGTCAGTGTTATCGCGGGGAAACGGCTGGCCTTGGCGACGCCGATCTTTGCGTTCAGTGCGCGCAGGTTCGCCTCAGCCGCTCTTATGTCGGGCCTGCGCAGTAGCAGGTTGGAGGGCAGACCCGGGGGGACGGGAGAGGGAAGGGTGAAATAGGTCTCCGGCTGTGTCCGGGCCGGTCGGGTCTCCGGATACCGCCCTGACAGGATGGCCAGATTCTGCTGTCTGATCCCGAGCTCCTGCCGCAGCGAGGGGAGGGAGGCCTCTTCTTGGGCAAGGGCGCGCCGTGCCTGCCTCAGGTCGAGAATGGAGGCCACGCCGCCTTCATACCTCCGCTCCACAAATGAAAGGTTGCGGCGGTAACTTTCTATGCTTTGCTTCGTTATTTGAATCCTTCGCTCCAGGGATTCGATCTGGAAATATAACGTTATCGCTTCGGATATGATGGTCTGGGTAACAGTTCGGGCATTTTCCTCCGTCATTAAGAGGGTTGCCAGAGCGGCTTCTTCGGCCCGGGCCAGACGGCCCCAGAGGTCGATCTCAAAAGATGCCGGCAGGGAAAATGTGTATGCGTCCGATTCGATTCCCGGGATGATCCGTCTTAGTCCAGCTGTCCCCTGAAGCTGGAGATTGGGAAAACGATCCGCCTTGGACTGGACGAAATAAGACTGGAGCTCCGAGATCGCGGCCAGGGCTTTTTTAATGTCCAGGTTACCCGACCGTATTCCCTCCACCAGTCTGTCCAATTCGGGATCATTGAAGGTTGTCCACCACTGGTCGGCAATCTCTTCCGCACCGGCTCCAGAGATGACATGCTGATACGATTCTCTGACCTGCGGGCCCATATCCGGTTTTGTAAAATCGGGGCCCATCTTCATGCACCCCGCAAGGGCCACGGAGACAGAGAGGATCATGAACAGGGAAAATGCCCTGCGCTTTATCACAGCGTATTCTCCTTCAGGGGCATACCGGAAAGCGAGAACTGGACAATGTGCTGGACCAGCCGGTCCTTGAACGGCTCATCGTAGGCATGCCCGATAATTTTAGATACCGGCAACCTGGCAAAATTGAAATAGAGAACCATCGAAAAGATGCTCAGGACGTTAAGAAGTGTGCGCTCTTCATCGATGCCCTCATGAAGACAAGGTCGAAAGAGCTGTTCCAACCCTTCGAAGGAGGGCTTCATTGTCTCTTCCACGACTATTTCAAAGGCCTCTGTCGGCTTTGTCATCTCACGAATGATTAGCTGAAAATGGCGAAGGCGCTCCTCGTCCGTAAGGGGACCCTTGATGAGGGCTTCGGCCAGGGATTTGATCACAGACGCGGGCGATGTATCGGCACAGTGAGCGAGATTTTCCCCAAAACATGCGCGGATGCGCTGCGCTCTGGACATCCAGCGTTCGCGAAACATATGCAGATAGAGGGTCTTCTTATTGCCGAAATGATAATTTACTGCCGCAAGGTTGCAATGCGCAGCGTTGGTAATCTCCCGCACACTTACCGCGTCGTAGCCCTTTTGAGCGAACAATGTTTCGGCGACCTTCAGCAGTCGCTCCCGGGTTGTTGTGCCTTTGTTGTCCGGGGACATGGTTCTTGCTCCCTCCCGTTGGAAACGTCTGTATCAAACGAACGTTTGAATGTCAACCCGTTTTTGCACACGTTTCGGATGGGCGGAAAAAAGAAACCGCCTGTTCCCATACCTAGGCACGGGAACAGGCGGTCTTGTAAAAGGAACTGGTGGCTGCACCCTTTAAAGGGGTGTGCCTTGCGTTGCTAACTCTTGAGTATGACAAGAGAATCAACGGCGATCGGTTGATCCCCTGAGATGATAACGGGATTGATATCTATCTCAGCAATCTGGTCATATTCATCTCCGAGCCTGCCGATTCCCACGAGAGCCTTGACGAGGGCCTTTTTGTCAACGGCAGGGCTTCCGCGGAATTCATCGAGCAGTTTTTTGGTCTTTATTTCTTCTATCATCTCCAAGGCGTCGATCTCCGATATGGGTGCTATCCTGAAGCTGACATCGTTCAGGACCTCCGTGAATATTCCACCCAGACCGAACATGACACACGGACCAAATTGGGGATCACGGGTGAGGCCTATGACGAATTCCCTGTCTCCCTTGATCATCTCCTGTACCAGAACACCGTCAAGTTCCACACCGGCCGCCATGATTTCATCATATGCCCGTGCCACCTCGTTACCATTGCCCAAGTTCAGTTTGACCATCCCCATCTCTGTCTTGTGAGTCAACGTACTTGAACACCCTTTCAGTACGACCGGGAACCCGAGATCTTCGGCGAGTGTAACGGCTTCATCTCGTGAACCCGCGAGCCCTTCTCTCGTTATAGCAACCCCGGCCGATGCAACGACACGCTTCGAGTCATACTCGGACAAAGCCTTCTGCTTTCTGTCGATCGCTCCCTGCAGTATACCTTTCAACGTGTCGTCTCTCCCTTTCAAGCCGAGGCGGCACAGGCCGCTACTCAACAGCCTTTGATCGGACATTATTTTCCCAAGCCCAACCCTAACTTGGCCACTGCCTCCTTGATACCGACGAGAACGGACGGGTCTTCGATTGTTGAGGGGATGGTATACTCTTCGCCATTGGCTATCTTGCGCATGGTTGACCTCAGTATCTTACCGGAGCGGGTCTTGGGAAGGGCACTGACGATGGCGCACTGCTTAAAGCAGGCAACGGCCCCAATATCCGCCCTCACCATCTGTATCAGTTCCTTGACGATTTCATCCGGGTCAGTATCAATCCCGGCCTTCAGAACGGCAAAGCCGGCAGGAACCTGGCCCTTGAGCTGCTCGTTTGCTCCGAGAACGGCGCATTCCGCCACAGCCTTGTGTTTTGCAACCACCTCCTCCATGGCGCCGGTGGAGAGCCGATGACCCGCGACATTGATGACATCATCGATACGTCCCATGATGAAGAGATACCCGTCTTCGTCTATATAGCCTCCGTCGCCGGTCACATAGAACCCCGGTATTTCGGTTACATATTCAAGAAATCGCTTATCGTCCTTCCATAGGGTCGGCAGGCATCCCGGGGGGAGGGGAAGCTTGATTGCTATGGTGCCGTCTACACCGGCCGGGAGCGCGTTACCCTCGGGATCGACGACTTGCACGTTATAGCCGGGGACGGCCTTTGTGGGAGAACCCGCCTTGACGGGAAAAGGCTCAATGCCCATGCAGTTCGCGGCAATACCCCACCCCGTTTCCGTCTGCCACCAGTGATCGATAACCGGTATCTTCAGCATGCCGGATGCCCAATGGTAGGTGTCGGGATCGAGCCGTTCTCCGGCGAGAAAGAGGTACCGCAGGGACCCGATATCATATTTCTTCAGGTATTCAGCGTTCGGGTCTTCCTTCTTGATGGCGCGGAACGCCGTCGGGGCCGTAAACAGTATGGAAACGCCATGCTGGGAGATCACACGCCAGAAGGCTCCCGGGTCAGGCGTTCCAACCGGTTTCCCCTCGTATACGATCGTTGTGCAGCCTGCCAGAAGGGGGGCGTACACGATGTATGAGTGACCGACAACCCATCCCACATCGGATGCTGCCCAAAACACCTCACCCGGCTGTGCGCCATACAGGTATTTCATAGACCATTTCAGGGCGACGGCATGGCCGCCGTTGTCGCGCATGACCCCCTTCGGTTTGCCGGTTGTTCCAGACGTGTAGAGAATGTACAGGGGATCTGTCGCCGCTACCGCAACGCAGCCCGCCGACTTTGCCTTGCTCATCAGGGTTTCCCCGTCAAAGTCGCGACCCGGGATAAGATGGGCTTCAACCTGGGAACGCTGGAAGATAACGCACTTCTCCGGTTTGTGACCGGCTATCCTGATTGCCTCGTCCAGGAGCGGTTTGTAGGGAATGACCTTTTTCCCTTCAACGCCGCAGGACGCGGAGACAATAACCTTCGGCTTCGCATCGTCGATGCGGATTGCCAGCTCGTTAGGTGCAAAACCTCCGAATACCACGGAATGCACGGCACCTATCCTCGCACAAGCGAGCATAGCAACCGGGGCTTCCGGGATCATGGGCATATAGATGATAACCGTGTCCCCCTTCGATACGCCAAGGTCTCTCAGGGCGCCCGCAAATTTTGAGACTTTCTCGAGGAGCTCACCGTAGGTTATCTTCCTCACGGTGTCTGTTACCGGACTGTCATAGATTATGGCCGTCTGGTTCCCCCGGCCGTTCTGTACATGATAATCCACCGCATTGTAACAAGTGTTCAGCATTCCCCCGACAAACCACCGGTAAAATGGCTTATTGGTGTCGTCCAATACCGTGTCCCACTTTTTCTCCCACTGTACCGCCTCAGCAACCTCTCCCCAGAACTCGTTGGGTTGGTTGATAGAGCGGCCATAGATTTCAGAATAATCAGCTGTCATGTCGTTTTCTTTTCCTTTTCTTATTTGTTTTTGTTTTTCCCCGGTCCATAATCCAATCCGCCCGACCCTTATCTCGCCGATAACAATGATTTTTCTGACGCGTTAAGGTGCCAGTCCCGATCGAACCGCCACATCGTTAACGTTTTCGGATATTGACCACCTGAATGTAGCGAGGCCCTCATAGCACTTTTCACGGGACGTATGCAAGAAAAAAGGACAATTCGGAGGTGATAGACCATGCCGCGCAGTTACCCTGCTATTCGAGCGGTGTCATATGTCGTTGTTTCCATGCTTACACATCACCTTCCAGCTTGTCTACACCCGGTACCCGGTGAATGGATAGTGAAAATAGAGACAGATCCAATACCCGAAACAGATGTGCTGGGGGCTGGTTTGTGTAACACCTCTAATCTTGGAGAGTTTCTATTTTTTCAATGCCTGCGGAATTTCCAGAGGGACATCAACCTGTTTCACAAATCTATCCATAATACCTCTGGTGCCGGACAGTTTGAGTCTGTCGAACAGGAATGAAAGCTTGCCTTCCAGTTCCTCCCCGATTGCCTCCAGAACATCGGGGGTGAGATTCCACGTAGCCTGCTTGAAGTGGCCGAATCCCTTTTTCCTGGTCTTGTAGATGAACTGCTCGTTAGTGTCGCTTCCCTTCTTTTCACCCTTCAGGTCCGTATTGATGTACGCGTATATCCTGTCTCTCAGATCTGCGGGGAAGTGGGGGCTGTCATATATGATATTCTGGAATCCTGTCGCCAGATGTATCTCCGATGTCTGTGTTCCCGGGAACCGGTCGAATGCCTCATCGGGGAGGGTTGATGCGCCGTGCTGAACCGCTCCCGACAGTCCGTATCTGGATTTTGCCACACGAGAGATCTCTTCCAGGACTGCAAAATCTATCTTCGCCTCCGCAATCGAACCGTCAGGCAGGGGAACGCCCCCGTGGGTTGTTCCCGTCTGGATACTGATCTTGCTGATTCCCTTCAACCCTTTTCCCTCCTCGCGGAGCTTTTCGAGGTAGCCGTCCATGAAGGCGATAAATTCCTCTGCCGTGGTGTTCTTGTTCCCTATCTCTCCTATCTCTCCTCCTATCGATACGGTCACACCCGCCGGTTCTGTCTGCCGTATCAGGGTCGTTATATCCGCAGTTATGGTATAGTTCACCTCCTGCTGCTCGCGGATGGTGGGTTTGCTCAAGTCGGCGGTGGTGGAGGCATCGATGTCGATGTTATAAAATCCCGCCTCGATTGCTTCCCGTATCAGTGATTTCAGCGCCTGGATCTCCGTATCCGGTGCGTCGCTGTACTTCTTTGCGTTGACTTGGAAGTGGTCACCCTGCAGGAAGAGGGGGGCCGTGTAGCCGGTTTTTATGGCGGCGGCGGTTATCACGGCGGTATATTCCGAAGGACGTTGATCTGTGTACCCGATTTCCGAACGTGCGATTTCAAAGATAACGGGCCCGACGTCGGCTTTCATGGCGGCTCGGAATATCGCCTGGGAGCTGTGATAGGTGATCCCGCGCAGGTTGATGGCGGGTACAGTGAACCCCGAGACGGCGCCGCTTCCCATCGCCTCGTACAGAGCCTGGATCGATGAGGCCATGCATCCCAATCGTGCGCCGGCCCTCCGGATTAGCCACCGTGCGGATGTTTTTACCGCACTGTCGGGGCTGAATACAGCGGAATATACCAAGTCGTCAATCAGAGTGTCCCGCAGGCGTTTCTTGTCCGATACGATGACGTCTTCCCCGTCGATTGTCAACACACCAGTGATGCTGCGCTTCAGTTGGTCGATAGTTTGGTAAATCATGACAGATCCCTCTATAAACAAGTTCGGCATATATTGTGTTGGGATAACAAATCAATCCCCCAGGAATGCTTTCGCCTTCTCAACTTCGTACTTGCTCCCAATATAGACAGGACAGCGTTGATCAAGGGCTTTCGGTTGTATCGAAAGGATGCGTTGTCTTCCATCCGTGGCCATCCCTCCGGCCTGTTCCATAAGAAAGGCCATGGGCTGAAGCTCGAAGATGAGGCGCAGCTTGCCATTTGGGTGACTTTTCAGCGTCGGGTATGTAAAGATGCCCCCCTTCTTTATCAGGATCTGGTTGATATCCGGGACAAATCCTCCACTGTACCGCAGCTTGTATCCTTCACTTTCCAGATATCGTATGTAGTCGAGGTGTCCCTGTGTCCAGTCCCTTCTCAGGCCTCCGATGCTGTATATATCTCCCCTTTCCCCGAGGGTTATGTTCTCTTCGGAAAGCACGTACTCCCCCTCTCTATTGAGGACAAATTCATGAGTTCCATTGCCGGCCGAATAGATCATTGTGATCAAAGGTCCGTACGTTATATACATCGCGGCTACGAGACTTTTATCACCCCCCGTTAGAATTGATTCCCTGTGGATAGCGATAATGGTCCCGATGGCGAGATTAGTGTTTACCAGAGAGGAGCCGTCCAGAGGATCAGCAGTTACGATGTACTTCCCTTTTCCCCCACCAATTTGGATTATGGAATCCCTCTCCTCCGAGGCATAATGGCTGACGAAGCCTGAGAACTCGAGCTGATGTTTGATGATTTGGTCGGAACTCATATCCAGGGCGAGTTGTTCTTCCCCGTAGATGTTTTCAAGACCGGCCAGCTTCCGGTTGGATTCCTGGATTTTGGAGGATATATATTTACCCGTTACGGCTATCTGCCAGATAAGCCTGCGCAGATCCACTTCAATGCCGGCTATCCACATGTGCCGTCTCAGATCGATGAAATGCTTGGTGGCATCAGATATGTTTTCCATGATAGTCCTCTCTGAAATACTCGTCCGAGATTTCTAACAGGGAGACTCGTTTTATACAAGTGTTTTTTAGGGGATTGGCCGTCATATTCCCACGGTAAGGGGCATATCCGCTACAATCCCGGCATCGGGTAAGGAGATGTACAGCAAAGAGAGATACGCACGATACCAAGGTATATTAAACCAACCATAACATTTTGCGGTGTGGCGTCCCCGTTCGACCGGCGACACAGATACCTCTTATTCTCCCGTGAAGTTCGGTTTCCGTTTCTCGGCAAAGGCCTTCATTGATTCCAAGCAATCCTTCGATGTGAGGAGAACCATGTTTTTGTGCACCGCCAGTTCTATCCCTTCACGGACTGTGGCTGTTCGGCTGTAGTTCAAGACTTCCTTGGTGTTCTGAACCCCCAAGGGAGCGCTCTCCTTGATTTCCTCGGCCAGTTTCATCGCTCCGGCCATCAATGCCCCCTGATCCGGGTAGACATCGATAACCAGTCCCATCCTCTCAACCTCTCTGGCCGTGAAGAACCGTCCCGTGTAGGCCATCTGCCGTGTGAAGGCCTGGCCGATGATGTAGGGGAGCCGCTGTAGAACGCCCATATCGGCGACGATGCCGATCCGCGCTTCGCGGAGGGAGAATGTCGCGTCTTCGGTGCAGAGGCGCAGATCGCATGACGAAATGATGTCGAGACCGCCACCTACGCACATCCCGTGGACGGCTGCAATGACCGGCTTTTTGCACTCTTCGATGACATGGCAGCAGTCGAACAGGACCCGGTTCTCTATAGGGAAATTGAGCATGTCCTTCGGCCTTCCTCCGAACAAACCATGCGACATGGCGTCTTCCAGATCAAGTCCTGCTGAAAAGAGTCGGGCATTGCTCTTCAGGATAATGACCCACACATCGCTCATCGAGCCGAGTTCGGTGAATACCTGGACAATCTCCTTTGCGAAAGCGAGACTGAGGGTGTTGAGTTTCTCCGTCCTGTTCAGCGCCACCGTTGCAACGTGATCCTCTATCGTTACTTCAATCCATTGATAGTCCATAGTCACCATCCCTTTTGTTGATATTCGTAGTGCCGGGAGGGTATTACCACCAAAATGGGAAAAATACAATTGGAAGAGGGCGGCATGATGCGCCCCGGTGTGGTCAATGTTGACTGGAAAAGATACGCGGGGTTGTGGTAGGGTGACACTCGTGAGGATGGATCATGCTGAATATTTCGAAGATCGACTACCGGGGCCTCGACAGACCGGAAATTCTGAACTTTCTTTTCTACCCGCGCCGGGAGGACGGCTTTCTCAAGCCAGCAGGGGCCGCTTGCGGCATACAGATACCGGTGGACGAGCATGTGACCATCGGCGCCTGCTTTCACCATGCGCAGACGGCGGCGCCCACGATCCTCTTCTTTCACGGAAACGGCGAGATCGTCGCTGACTACGATGAGATCGGCCCCCTCTATGTACAAAGGGGGATCAACTTTCTCCCCGTCGATTACCGAGGATACGGCCGTTCCACCGGAACCCCCACGGTAACGGCGATGATGCGCGACAGTCACAGTATCTTTGAATACATTCTGGATTGGCTCGCTGAAGGGGGATATACAGGCCCCCTGGCGGTCATGGGGCGGTCACTGGGCAGTGCGTCGGCCCTTGAACTTGCGGCACAGCATAGGGACCGGATCGCGGGTCTTATTATTGAGAGCGGATTTGCCTACCTTATGCCGCTCCTCCGGTTGATCGGCGTTTCCCTCCTCAGGATGGGGATCTCCGAAGAGGATGGCTGCCAAAATATTCAAAAGATCAGAACCTTTGACAAACCCACGTTGATCATTCATGCTCAGTTCGACCGGATCATCCCCTTTAGCGACGGCGAGGCCCTCTACGAAGCCGGGGCGGCCGGAGACAAGCGCCTTCTCATGATCCCCGGAGCCGACCACAATACGATATTCATGAGAGGACTTCAGGACTACATGGCGGCAATCGGGGATTTTCTCAAACTGATTGCCGGGGAATCAGCCCTTCGCCGATCCTACGGATAGCAAATCCCGAAACTGCAAATAACCTGAGTTTAGCTCACAAAGCAGGAATGGAATAACCACGGTGACGTGACCTTGTGATGTAGTAGCCCCGTGCTGTAAGGCGTAGTCCGGGTGTTTCACAACCTGTTTACTTGAAGAAACCGGTCTACTCGACAAGATACCCTGTCCGCAAGGGCGTGGAGGCTCATTGGCAAGCGGGATTTCTGTTGTAAATACAATGTCTTATAAGAAAGCTGTTTGTGCCTTCGATGGAGCCTACATTACCTCCTTCTGGCTCAGATCCACCGCCCGATCTATCTCCGCCTTGAGCGGCGCGGGGAGATCGGGGATGTCTACGCTCAGGAATCCTCTCACGATCGTTGCGGTTGCCTCCTCCTCCGTTAGACCGCGTGACATCAAATAGAGAATCTCTTCCTGTGCGATCTTGCCGACCGCCGCCTCGTGCGACAGTTCAACGCCGTCAACCATACCTTTCAACTCGGGGATTGCATGCATGACACCCCCATTGAGGATAAGGCCGTGACATTCAAGGTGGCCTCTGACTCCCGGGACTTCAGCGACGATATCTCCGCGGGAGATAATATTGCCCCCGTTGGTGATGGCCCGAGAGACGATCTCCGCGCGCGTGTCCTTTGCCCTGAGATATATCCGTCCTCCCACATCCAGCTCCGAACCGGGGCTCCCGACAAGGAGGCTGTAGGAACGGGCCACGGCCCCTTTTC
The DNA here is from genome assembly GCA_028718565.1 of Syntrophales bacterium. GTDB lineage: Bacteria > Desulfobacterota > Syntrophia > Syntrophales > UBA2210 > UBA6078. Next base: position 23,001 of record JAQULO010000015.1, read on the forward strand.
CCACAAGATATATTGTCGGGTACGACTGGACGGACTTGACCGGTTTCATTGAGATGTAATTGCTGAGGAAGAGGCCGCCCTTTTCGACTATTCCCACGGACCGGGGCCGCACCACCACGTCCTCCGCCCAGTGATGAATCATGGAAAAGCTCAGCTTAGCGTTCTTCTTCACATAAAATTCCGAGATCCCGACGTGAAGGCCCCGCGTCACATGCGAGGCGCTCGCGCAACCGGAGATGATGTGCAGTTCCGAATCCTCTTCGGCTATGATGATATTGTGAACATTCTGATTGAACCCCTCCTTGTCAAGGTAGAGGCATGCCTGTGCAGGGAGAGTGATCTTTTTTCCCGGAAGAGCCCGGATCACGTAGCCGTTCTGTAGATCGAGGCGGGCTTGTGCCGTATACTTGTCCGTATCCACAGACGCCAACTTCCAGTAATACTCCTGTATCCAATCCATCTCTTTGAGTGCCTTCCTGATGGGAATGATCTCCAGGCCGTCCTGATATGAACCGGAGTGAATAGCGAAGGCATCCTTCTGGATGTAAGTACCGGATCTCTCCTTCTCGCTGATATCAAGCCCGGCAAAGGCCATTTTTTCTTTGTCTGCCTCAGGCATCAAATTCAGATTTTTCACATCGACATGCGTGGGGGATTCGAGAGAATAGGCGTCCAAATCTACGTCCGGTCCGATCGCCGCCTTTTTATCCTTTGCCTCGTGGGCCCTGTCGTCTAAGCTGCGCATCGTGCACACTCCTTGTATCCCACCTTCCGGATCTGCTTGAATATCTCTGCCGGATGACCCTTCCCAGCTATCACGCCATTGTAGAGGACCAGTCCCTTGTCCGCCGTCACATAATCGAGGATAAACCCCGTATGCGTGATAATAAGGCCTATCTTCGTCCGGGTCATGCCCGGTTGCCCCGCCGTTTTAAAGGGAGTTTCCCCTTTAGACGATTTTGTCGGCTCACAAGATTTAACAGCTTTACAGGGGCCCGCCGGTTCACACTGTCTTGCAGCACTGCAAGGTTGTTCCCCTGAATCACGCTGCAGGAGAGCATTGATCGTGTTTCCTATCAGGGAAATATTTTCGAGATCAACGCCGGATTCGGGTTCGTCAAAGAGCGCCAGATCGGCATCCTGTGCCATCAGTTGCAGTAGTTCGGACCGCTTGATCTCGCCCCCCGAGAACCCCACATTGATGTCGCGGTCAAGAAAATCCGTAAAGTTCATCTGCTTGGCCAAGGCGTCGACATCGACACCATCGCGCGAGCAGGCCTCAATTATCCGCCTTGTTTTCAGGCCCTGTATGCTGGGTGGTCGCTGGTAGGACATCCCGATACCGAGCCGAGCCCGGTCGTCGATTGTCATATGCGTAATATCCTCACCCTTGAAGGTGATCTTTCCGCCAGTCACCTTATATTGCGGATACCCCATGATAGTCATCAAAAGGGAGGTCTTACCCGATCCGTTCGGCCCGAACAGGATATGTGTCTCTCCGGGGAGGATCTCCAGATCCAAGTGTTTGAGGATCTTCTTGTTGCCCAGTTTCACCTGCAAATCTTCTATCAGTAACATTCCGCCTTCTCCTTGAAATCGGGAAATTATCGTGCTCTATCGTGTCTCTCTCGTAAAAAGTCAACACATTTTTTCCTTGCCTCTGTAGTAAGGCAGGCACAAAAAAAGAGGTGCACATCCTCCGGCAGTACAAGCGGCTTAAAATCTCATGCTCGATTTTTTCAGCCGCTGCCTGAGGCCTTCTCTTCCGCGAACAGGTCATACTCATCCGCCTCGACGATGGTGCACGTCACGATATCCCCTATATTCCTCCGCCCCGCGTTCACATAGGTTATCCCGTCTATATCGGGTGCCTGCCGCCTCGATCTTCCAATATAGTCATGCCCAGGAAGGTCCGATGGTTCTTCTATGACCACTTCCGTTGTACTCCCGACAAGGGCTTGATTGATCTGGCGGGAGATCGATGCCTGTTCTTCCATGATGATCCCCCTCCGGAGCTTTTTGACCTGATCCGGGACATGACCGGGGAGCGTCGCGGCTCTGGTCCCCGCTTCCTTTGAGTACTCGAAGACTCCCAAATGATCGAATCGCGTCTCTCTTACAAAGGCGAGGAGCCGGTCAAAGCTTTCCTGCGTCTCGCCGGGGAAGCCCACGATCAGTGACGTCCTCAGCGCCACGCCGGGAATGATCTTACGGGCATGCTCTATCATATTATTTATGAGCCTGCCGTCGCCTTTCCGGTTCATTGATCCGAGAATGGTGTCATCGATGTGCTGCACGGGGATATCGATATAGTTGCACACCTTGTCAAGGTCGCTGATGGTCCGAAAAAGGGCGTCATCCAGGGACGCCGGGTGGGTGTAGAGGAGCCTGATCCACTCGATCCCCATCATCAGTGCCATCTCTTTCAACAGGTTGTGCAGCCCGGGTGCCGTGACGAGGTCTCTCCCGTACCTCGTGGTCTCCTGGGCCGTCAGGATAATCTCTTTCACGCCCCCCTGCGCGAGCATTTCGGTCTCCCTCAGTATGTCGTCCATCCCCCTGCTCCTGAATTCTCCCCGGACAGCGGGTATCACGCAGTAGGAGCAGTAGTTGGAACACCCCTCCGCGATCTTGAGATAGGCTATGTGTGAGGGCGTAGACAGCAGACGCCGGTGGGATGAATTCATCAGAAAATCGGGTTTCCCGATGAAAGATCGCTGCTCCGGTCGTTGTTCACTTTGAAGGGATGCAATGAGCGTGGCTATGCGGGGAACTTCGCCCGTCCCCAGGAAAAGATCCACCTCGGGGATCTCTTCCTCGAGCAGGGTTCCGTACCGTTGTGGCAGGCAGCCGGTCACCACCAGGTGTCGGCATCTTCCCTCGCTTTTCAACTGGGCCATCCGGAAGATTTCATCGAGTGCTTCCTCCTGTGCCGGGAGGATGAAGGCACAGGTGTTGATAACGATGACCTGCGCGTCTTGGGGGGAAGGAACAATCTCAAAGCCGCCCTCAACGAGAGCTGCTGCCATCACCTCAGAATCGATCAGGTTCTTGGAGCATCCCAGACTGGTGATATGGATTGTATTCTTCACGTTACCGGGGGAGCTTTCCGGCCAGTATCTTCCGCGGCTTGGCGCCGTCGGACGGGCCCACGACACCTTCCGCCTCCATCTTCTCCACGATACGGGCGGCACGGTTATACCCGATCTTCATGTACCGTTGAACCAGGGATATGGAGGCCTGTCCCAGATCGGTAACCAGTTCGACCGCCTCATCGTACTTTTCATCAAATTCTTCTTCCGCACTTGACCCTTCCTTTGAATCCGGATTGTAGGCGGATATCGATTCGTCGTAGAGGGGCGACCTCTGTCCCACAATAAAGTTAACAATCTTTGATATCTCTCCGTCGGACACAAAGGCGCCGTGGATCCGCACCAGCTTCGATGTGCCCGGCGGGACGAACAGCATGTCACCCGCTCCGAGGAGTTTTTCGGCGCCAAGCTCGTCCAGTATCGTTCTCGAATCCACTCGCGACGATACCTGAAATGATATCCGTGTGGGGAAATTGGCCTTTATGACGCCGGTGATGACATCCACGGAGGGTCTTTGGGTTGCCAGAATGAGGTGTATCCCCGCAGCCCGTGCCATCTGCGCCAGGCGAGCAAGGGAGGTCTCCACGTTTCTCTGTGCTACCATCATCAGGTCGGCCAGTTCATCTATGATAACGATTATATAGGGAAGTTTCTCCGGAGCCGCTCCGCCCTCCTCCCCGGATGGGGGGGCAGGGGATCCCAACAACTGCTTTTTGAGCATATCCTGCTGCTTTTCTACCATCCGGTTGTACCGTTCGATACTCTTGACACCCGCTCCGGCTATGACGGCATACCGCCGTTCCATCTCATCGACGGTCCACTTGAGTGCTTGAGACGCCTCCTTAGGATTGACCACCACCGGGTGGAGGAGATGCGGTAGCCCTTCGTATCCCGACAGTTCAAGCCTCTTTGGATCGATCATGATAAACTTGACCTCGTCCGGCGTCGCCTTGAACAGGATGCTGCAGATCATGGCATTGAGAGATACGCTTTTCCCCGAACCGGTTGTACCCGCGATCAGGAGATGGGGCATCGCGGCAAGATCGGCGATCACCGTCTTCCCCATAATATTTTTTCCCAGCGCTATCGGCAACCGGTATTTCGATTCCAGAAACTCCTCACTGTCGAGCACATCCCTCAGATATACGGGCTCCCTCTCCTGATTGGGAATTTCGATGCCGATGGCCGCTTTGCCGGGAATGGGCGCCACGATCCTGATGCTCTGAGCCTTCAGCGCGAGGGCCAGATCGTCGGACAGGTTGGTTATTTTATTTATCTTGACCCCGGCTGCCGGTTCGAGTTCGTACATAGTCACCACCGGGCCCGGCTTTACCTCCGTGACATTCCCCTCCACTCCAAAATCCGCCAGCTTTTTCTCGAGGATACGGGAATTCATAATGAGGCTCTCCCTCTTCATCCTCGTGTCTCTGACCTCCACCTTGTCGAGAAGAGTCACCATTGGAAGCCTGAATGTGCCTTCGGGCTGTAGAAAGCCGAATGATATCTGCTCGTCCTTTTTCGTCGTTTCCCCCTGCCTGTCCTCATCGGAGATAATCGGCACATGCTTTGAAATCCTGGGGGTTTTCCTCGTGAAGGTCTTCTTCCTCCGCATTCTTCCCATCCCAACCACCACAAAGGTCCTCAGGCTCAGAAGCGTACCCGACAGCACTATCGACAGTCTCCTGACAAGTGCCACGAGCGAGACATCAAGTGTAACCATCACAGAGATTACCAGCGTGACCACCAGAACGATGTCTGTTCCTATCCGATTCAGACCGGAATAGAGTATCCCCAGCGAGAATTTTCCAAGGAGCCCTCCCGGATTAAAGTCAATGCCGGAGAAAGCGACAACTCCGTACCGTGCTGCCAGAAGCGCCGATGTGGCAAAGATGAGACCCATAAAGCCAAGGATGGAAGAGAATACTATTCTGAATTCCATGCCAAGAAAGAGCCTGAAAGAAAGCAGAACAAGCACCACGGGGAAGAGATACGAGGTTATTCCAAAAACCCTCAGGAGACCATCGGAGAGATAGGAACCGACAAGACCGCCGTAATTGGCTATTTTCATCTTTCCAGCCACGTAGTGTGTAAGTGAGGGGTCGTGGGGGTTATAGGAAAAGAGGCACAAAAACACAAGGACGGCAAGGGCGATGGATATGACCCCCGCTATCTCCTTCATCCTCATGCCTTCTCTGTCGGCACCTTTTTTACTCAAATCCACCCCCCGCTTCCCGGTAAGACTAGATTAAATCATTCTAATAATCAATGTTGAAATTCCAAGAACCCAGCAGTAATAAGCAAAGATGCTCAGCCTCCGTTTTTTGATTACCAGGAGCAAAAGCCCCAACGTCAGAAACCCTGTCACGGCGGCAACGACCATTCCGGCAAGGTATGTACCCATATCGTGCGGAGGGACCGCCTCTATATATCTCAATTCAAGGATCAGCGCGCCCAGGACAGCGGGGATGGACAGCAGGAAGGAAAATCTGGCAGCTGCGGTCCCATCCAACCCCCTGAAGATACCGACGGCTATCGTAGATCCTGACCTCGATATTCCCGGAATCAGAGCCATCCCCTGAACGATCCCGATGACCAGAGTGTCGGTTATGTTCATGTCCTTCTCCAAGCGCCTCCCCTGGAACCTATCGGATACGAACAACAGGGCGCCGGTGACAAGGAGTGCAAGGGAAACCGTTTGGGGGGATGTGAAGAGTTGGTGTATCCTATCTTCGAACGGCAGCCCTATAATACCGGTACATATCGTTGCGATGATTATGTAGAGGGCCATCTTTCTGCCGGCGCTCACCTGCGCTGCATCACGGTTTCCACGGAAGCTGCTGGACCATCCTGACGGGATCAGACAGATCAGAATATTCAGGATCTCTCTCCTGAGGAAAAAGAGGACGGCCAGGAGCGTTCCGAAATGCAGCATGACATCGAAAAGTGCTCCCGGCTGCTGGAATCCCCTTATGACACTTTGTACGATTACCAGATGGCCGGAACTGCTCACGGGGAGAAATTCCGTCAGCCCCTGCACTGTCCCAAGCAGGACCCCTTCCCAAAGATTCAATGGTCGTTTCTCTTTCCTTCCCGAGAGTGGTGCGGATAATAGCCGAAGCCGTCATCCGGCACAAACGATGGATGTGCGCAATTTTTGTACTGAATAATACCGATGAAGTCAATGGGAAATATACGGCTTCCGCGCCGACACAAAACCCTTATATAATTCGTTTGACAGGGATATGCATTATGTACTACGCTCCGACAAGACTTTTATAAGGAGATGCGGATGGTTAACAAGGTTATATTGATCGGAAGACTGGGGGCGGATCCTGAGGTGAGGTATACCCAGGATGGGACCATGGTAACCAATTTCAACCTGGCCACAGATGAGCAGTGGAAGGACAAGAGCGGCGAGAAGGTTCAGAAAACGGAGTGGCACAGGATCGTCACGTTCAGAAAACTTGCCGAGATATGCGGTAACTTTCTGGCCAAGGGAAGGTTGGTTTACGTAGAGGGCCGGTTGCAGACGAGAACTTGGGATGACAAGGACGGCAACAAGCGCTCCACCACGGAAGTGATTGCCTCCAACATGCAGATGCTAGAGCGAAAAGAACAAGGGGGCTATCAGCCAACCGGTGCCGGGGGCAGAACGCCGTCCCCTGCCGGCTCAAGCATGCCTGAAGACGATGTTCCTTTTTAACGAGCTTACCTCAACCTGCCTGTATCCGGCAGGTTGATAACGGACTAGCGCCCCGCTCCACAGCCTGGGGCTGCGGGGTGGGTTATTTTTTGTCTTCCTTGATCTTCTTGGGACCGTTGGTACCATCCCCCTCGTCGGTCTCCTGAAAAGATTTTTTGAAGTTTCTGATACCCTTACCGATAGCCCCCCCTATTTCAGGGAGCTTTCCGGCACCAAAGATGATCAGGATAATAACCAGTATAATCACCAACTCGGGCATGCCTATTCCGAACATATTCGATTTACCTCCCAGAATATCTCTTTAAAACCCTCGTACACCTGTTTGTGTTAACGCCTGTTTCACCCGTCCGTGGGCAGTGTCAGGAGGATGACCTCGCCGTGCTTTCCCAGAGGGCCAAGTGACCTTCCCTGAAAACGGATATCCACCCCCCCGGCATTGCCGATGAGCAGACCGAATTTCTCCGAAGCCCTCTCCGTAAACTGCTCTCCAGGTCTCAGCATGATCTCGAATGACGGCTTTCCGTCTTTGGCTATCTGTATCCAGGTCAGTTCCGATGCCTCTACTGCCAGAGTATACGGGTTTTCTTCAGCGGGAACGGTTGTGTCGGGGCCGACAGCTTCTCTCGGCTGGTCACCTTCAATCACCGGCCGGGCATCCTCTGTGATTGCTTGATCTGTCTCTTGTAAACTACTCTCCACGAAAAGGACTGCCAACGGCGCGCCGCCTGTCTCTGGAGGTTTTCTTTCCACGACGTCACCGTCCCCCGGCACGAGTATCTCTCCAGGGGCATTCTGAAACCTCACAGGGGGAGCCACTATCTCCTTCCCCGCAGCCTCTTTCGGCTGATCGTGATCCGTACCCGCTTGATACAGATAGAAAAACCCGACAAGGGCCATTACCCCCAATACGATGACGACCGATATCCAGAATTGGAGATTGCGTTTCTTCACCGTAAGTCTTCTCAGCACCGCATACTTGTCCTCATCGGGCTCCAGGCTCTTGAGGTATGTGTCATAGAGCGGCAGTATCTTTTTGACGTCAACATCGAGGACCCTGGCATACATGTCGATAAAAGCCCTGGCATATATCGGCTCTGGAAGCAGCTCAAAAGTTTGTTCTTCAATAGCCTTGAGATTTTGATAGCTTATCCTCGTGGAAGAGGACATGTCCTTCAAGGTGAGTCCTTTGGACTTCCTGATCGCCCTCAGGTCAAGGGTGGATTCTTCCGAAACAACACCCGTTTCCTCCGTTGCAATGTCTTGTTCCTTTTTATCCATAACAGCGTATGCAACTTCCCCTGCAGATTGCTAAACGTTGAGATATCTATCACTAATCAGCTGGGGAAGCAACAGAAATTGTCTCAACTTTTTTATGAAATCGTGCTAAGAACCCCACCAATAATGCATCGTAGGGGAGAGAGACATGCCGGAACAGGGAGATTTTGCCATATCCATAGCCAGGATAGCGGGATCATTGTTGAGGGATCGTTTCAAGGAGAAACACCAGATCGACTACAAGGGGGAAATTGATATCGTCACGGAGGCGGACAGGATGTCCGAGGAGATGTTGATCGCGGAAATCAACAGAAAATTCCCCGATCACAATATTCTGTCTGAAGAGGCGGTGGAAATGGATAGAGGTTCACGGTACCGATGGATCATTGATCCACTTGACGGGACAACCAACTATGCCCACGGATTTCCCATGTTCTGTGTCTCAATTGCCCTGGAAAAGGACGGACAGATTATAACGGGTGTCATCTACAGCCCTGTATCGGACGAATTGTTTGTTGCCGGAAAGGGGAAGGGGGCATTTCTTGACGGCTCTCGTATTTTGGTCTCCGGGACTACGGAGATTTCAAAGAGTCTCCTGGCAACCGGTTTTCCCTATGACATACGAAGAGACCCGAACAACAATATCAACTACTTTTCTGAAATGGCCCTGAGGGCTCAGGCCATTCGCCGCGCGGGATCTGCGGCGCTTGATCTGGCCTACACGGCGGCAGGGTGTTTCGACGGTTTCTGGGAGCTTAAATTGCGGCCATGGGATACGGCAGCCGGATGGCTTCTTGTCAGCGAGGCAGGCGGGGTTATCACCGATATTTCCGGCGGCAGCTATGGTCTCGACTCTCCAAGCATGCTGGCATCAAACGGAAAGATACATGACGACATGATTCGTATACTGGACAGCATCAACCCGGCTGACAGCAGATTGCCCTGACCACCCCCCAAGAGATGGGTTGTACGGTGCATTGCACCCTACGGAACAGCGGTTGACGGCCCCCGGATGGGTGGTGGAGGAGCATGACAATCGCCACAGATGCATTTTCCCCGTGGGTACCTTCGGGTATCCGGGGTCATGACCCGATTTATCTTTATCAAATCGGGATCGTGTCCCAGAAGACGGGGAATATCATATCTTTAGTTTTTTTATCTTGTCGTGCAGGGTGTTTCTATTTATCCCTAGAAAATCAGCGGCGGAGGTTTTTACATTATTGGAACGTCTCATGGCGATCGTTATCAGGGCTTTTTCGACCATCGACAGAACTTCGTCATATACCCCGTCCCTGCCATTTCTTCCGCAGCCAAGAATCGTAACGACCTCCTCGATCCTCTTTTCAAAGACCTCTTCCATAAGGGGGAAAGACGACTCACTCCTCTCTTCGTTCACTATCGCCCCGATCCGTTCCCTCTTTCCCATAAAACGCTCCTTTTGGGTAGAATATGAATAATGTATGTAAAAAATAATACCGGGTTAGTAAACAACCTTCAAGACAATCGCCCCCAGAAGGATAACGGAGGCAATCCAGGCGGATACCACGTCGGACATTCTCACTGCCGGATGTTCGATAACATCCCGGACACCCTCTTCGACCTTTTCCCGGTCGACATGCCGGACAATATCCTGGACAAGAGAGGTGAAATTTCCGTGAGAATTGGCCAACGCGTAAAATCCTTTCGTAGTTGTCAGCAGCAGATATACCTTTTTATGCACGACCAGAACATCTATATTGGTGATATCCTCCCAGAGGAGATGTCTTTCTCTGAAAAGCTTTCTTATTCTCATGCCGTTGTTCCCGATGGTCGTCCTGCGCCAGCATGATTCAAGAAAGATGTACAAGGTGGGAACAAATATGATTGCGAGCACCACGATCTCCTGAGGAAATGTCCTGTCAAATGCGGAGAGTGCCAATAACACGAGAAGAAGCACGAAAACCAGCGAAAAGGGTATGAGAAACCCTCGTCTCGTCGTATAGGTGTTTGTTGCCATAGGTTATTCTTGCCTCACAAAGGCACCACTCTTTCCCCCGCTTTTTTTCAGCAATCGTATGTCGGACAGCACGATTTCCTTGTCTGCGGACTTGCACATATCGTATATGGTAAGCGCGGCCACACTCACCGCCGTCATAGCCTCCATCTCCACCCCCGTTCTGTCCAGGGTTTTGACGTGCGCGGTAATGGCAACTGCTCCGGCCTCAGGGTCGCTCGAAAAATCGATGTCGATCCCGGTCAGACCGAGAGGGTGGCACATCGGGATGAGACCACTTGTTTTTTTGGCAGCCATAATCCCCGCTATCTTTGCGGTGGCATAGACGTTACCCTTTGCAACACCCCCCGATTCAATAGCCTTGACGGTGTCGGGCCTCATCAACACCCTGCCGCCGGCAACGGCTTCCCTCAGGGTGGACTCCTTGGTGGTCACATCGACCATCCGGGGCCTGTTTTTTTCGTCCAAGTGTGTAAATTTCATCGTGCCTTCTCCGTCCGGTGGGGGGAAAAGTAGCACAGCCCTCCCTTTCAGTCAAGAGAGTTCACAGGCAGCGAATTGCCTCATATTAAATGTTACCGAAGGAGGTGAATAAAAAGGATCGTTGACTCATAATTCGATGTTACCGAACATCGACTTCCAAAAGGAGGGATAATCATGAGTCCTCGGTCCAAACAAGA
>JAQULO010000016.1 GCA_028718565.1 Syntrophales bacterium
GACGAACATTCTCGAAAACAACAGCTTCACGGTCAGGATGCCGCACAGCGCCGTGCCGCGGTATATCGCCCAACGTATACATATACGTCACTCCTTCAATTCCACAATTTCTCTCCTAGATATCCTCGCATTCATCATGCCATGTAAGAATGATGAATTATATTGATATGTTTAAACTTTAAACACATATGCTGCGACGCTACTCGCAATATGCTGCGACGCTACTCGCAATATGCTGCGACCAACTCATTGACAATGCCAATGTTCTCAACTATTGTTCTCAACTACAAGAGGCGCAACCGCATCATCCCCGATAGGAGTTTGTCATGAGAGAAAACAAAGAACTTACGTCTTTGGAAATGCCTGAGGATCATCTGCACATCCTGGCGCTGGCAGCCATGTTCCAGAAAGAATTTCCCCTCGACTGGATATTGCACCTCTCTCCGTGCCGAGCCTCGGCTGTTCTGGGCGTCATTGAGGCCCTCGTCGCCAAAGACCTCCTTACGAGCAGGCAACCGGGCATTTACAGCTTCACAAATGAAGGGGACCGCCAAATATCTCTCGATTTCCTAAAACCGGATGAAAGGGATGATTACCGGCATCGTCTCATCACGCTCCTCACGGCAGAACCAATGGAAGGGGATGAAAAAGCCTTGTGCCTCTACCCCCACCTTTTGGAAATTCATAACGATATTAATGGGTGTGGCTGGCTAAAACGTGCAGGCGACCTATCACTTAAACTTGGCCATGCGGAGCAGGCATGGGCGTGTTACAATAAAGCCATCAGCGATCTTTCCGCTCTTGCAACCAAAGAAGCTGATTTGCTCTTCATTGAAACAGCGATCCTTTATTCTAAAACGTCCATGACCACTGACGAGACCTCGAAAATTATCGATGTTTTGGACGCCGCTCTGGAAAAGATCAAACAAACCGACGGCAATGCCGGTCAGGAAGCTATTCTCAAAATGGAATTGGCGAGAAACGAATGGTCCCGGTTACAGTATTCCACCGCCACGAAACATTTTGAGGAAGGCCGCGCTATAGCTGAAAAGACCAAGGATGAACACACAATACGCAAAACATCTATCTATTTAATCTATTTTTATTTCTGGCAAGGGCGCTTCAAAGACATCATCTGCGAATACGAACGTTTCCTCCCGGAAATAACACAATTTCCCAGAGATAAACTCTTATTGCTGCGCTCACTGTGCGTCGCCGGTCACAGCTACGCCCAGTCAGCGCAGATCAACCAAGCCCTGGGCATATTCGATGCCTTGCAAAAGTATACAGACGAAATCGGCGATGATTACACACAGTGCTATGTACTGGGCAACATCGCCATGGTCATGATCAACATAGGAAAATTTGAAGAGGCAGCGCGGTATCAGAGGGATTGTGAGAAGTTGGATAAACGAGTAGGTGATAGTTGGATGAGCTACAACACAACCCTGATAAGGGCATACTTTGAGTATAAGATGGGCAATTATGACCAAGCCGCCCTTTCTCTTTGCGAGTTCGATCAACTGCGCATTCAGTTAGAAGGACGCGTTTCGCCGGCACCCGCTTACTTTCTGGAACTCTGCTGGGCAATGGAACAGGGGATTGTGCCCCACAAAACCAGCTACTGTCTCACAGAAGAAATCAATATGGCCCTCCAGGGGGAAAGTGTATTTACTAAAGGTCTTGCATACCGGTACGCAGCCCTCATGCAGGAGAAGGCGGAGACGCCCCATTGTGAGGTCATGAAACTTCTTGGGCTTTCCGTGCAGTGGCTGGAGACGTCAGGGGCCCTTTTTGAAGCAGCAAAATCTCAGGTAGAACAAGCGCAGCGACTGCTTATGGCAAATGATATACAAAAAGCCAGAGACCTGACCGTTAAGTCTTCCAGAATTCTATGCGATAACAGCTATAATTTGATTCCTAAAGAACTGTGGCAACTCATCGATAAAGAGACCGCCGGCCGGAATATCGTCTTCGATGAAATTTTAAAGTTAGGGCAGGAAATAGCCAATATCAAGGAAAGCCGCACACTCGTCCTTAAGATTATATCCGTGGTAAACCACATCACAGGAGCTGAGAGAGGCACCATCTTTCTCTTTGATGAGGAGGGACGCCTCCAACTCAAGGCATCCCGTAATCTTACACAGACACAGATTGCCGATTCGAGTTTCGCTCCTGCCATGAAATTTATTGAAGAAGTTGCAAAAACGAAGCGCGGATGCATCAGGGAAACGGATGCCGAAAAGCTGTCCCTCTCGCTCTCCTCAACCACGTCCATACGATCCATGATTTGTGTCCCGCTGATCCTGAGAGGCCGGGTTACGGGCGTGATGTATCACGACAACTGTTTTATGAAGAGCGCCTTCACCTTCTCGGACTTGGCATTGCTTACTTATTTCGCATCCCAAGCCGCAATTTCCATCGAAAATATAACTGCTTTCGAGAAGATGGCAACGACGAACCAACGGCTTAGCCAAGAGAAGGCGTATTTGGAAGAACAATACCTCCAGCGCATGCACTGGGGTAACATTATCGGCGATAGCCATGCCATAAGAGAGGTCATGACGAGAATTCGCAAGGTGGCTAAAACTGATTCAGGCGTTCTCATCCTGGGCGAAACAGGCGTAGGCAAGGAATTGGTCGCCAATGCCGTGCATCAAAACAGTCCGCGCCATGATAAACCCTTTATCGTAGTCCAGTGCAGCGCTCTGCAGGACAATCTTATACAAAGCGAATTGTTCGGCCATGAAAAAGGGTCCTTTACGGGAGCCATGAAGGGCAGGCCGGGAAGACTTGAACTGGCCCACGGCGGCACCCTCTTCATAGATGAAATCGGCGATATCTCTCTGGAGGTGCAGGTGATTCTCCTGCGGGTCCTGCAGACGAAGCGCTTCGAGCGCGTGGGCGGCAACGAGACCATCCAATCGGACTTCCGGATCATCGCGGCGACAAACCGGGACTTGGAGAAAGCGGTGCGCGAAGGCAGATTCCGGGCAGATCTTTATTATCGACTCAATGTCTTTCCCATCCACGTCCCTGCCCTTCGGGAAAGAAAGGACGATATTCCGCTCCTTGCCCGTCATTTTCTCACCATGCATTCCCAGAAAATAGGAAAGGATTTTCAGGAAATCCACGAAGGGGCGCTGTCTGCGCTTATGCAATACGATTGGCCGGGAAACATCCGTGAACTGGAAAACACCATTGAAAGAGCCATGATTCTGAATCAGCCGCCGTTACTGAGAATGATCGATCTTCCTTCGGCTCCCAAGAGTATAGGCGGCATACCCGCCTGGCCGGGCGACCCGAGCATGGCCTTAAGCGACAATGAGCGCAGACATATTCTTTGGACCTTGGAGAAGACGAACGGGCGAGTCAGTGGTCCCGGAGGAGCCGCCGAACTCCTTAAAATCAATCCTTCCACCTTAAGATTTCGCATAAAAAAACTGGGGATACAAAAGTCTGGCGTCAATCTATACCGATGAACATGGTATGAAATGAAATCGGCAGTGAAAGGGATTTTCAGACGTTGCTCTACCATCGCTTAGAAGGTAATAAACAAATCACCCGTTAAAGGTGATTGCTAAATGAACTACCCCTCCTTTGTCGGCTGCGGATGAAACAGCATAAATTTTTAAAAGATTCTCGATATCTCGCCAAAATACGTAATATTTAAGGTGTGAGCCGACTTCCCTGCCGTAATGATGAAGGATGCATCAGGCGCCGGAACGTGCTATGGAGCATTCGCTGTGCAATAGAGCTACCGTTTGGCGTATGCCCGCCGGGATGAGTTGAAATGCCTTGCGACAAGCTTTGGTAATCGGATCATAGGAGAAGAAGATGAACATATCCGAGATGCGCTTTCCCCGTCAGTTGGAAGTGGACGGCTCTGTCGAAATTATTCGCGGGGAGTTGATGGCGCGTACCTCAAAGCTCTGGACTGGAAGCAAAATTGATGTGCCGGTCATTTCTCTGAATGAACCGATGAAAATAGTGCTGAAAAATGCGAGGCTTCAGGGCCGGATTCGCTTTGGCTTCGAACCGATCCTTCAAAAACTCGACAGTGAAAAAAAGGGGATTATCAATGTCAGGGAGCAAACAGATGCCCCCTATGGAGACCGGATTTCGCGACTGCTTTTATTGTCCAATGATGGCGCGGAGCGTTTCTATCGCCATATCGAACAGATCTTGCAGGCGCATGCACCCAGATTGCTCTGCTGTCTTCTGGATATTGATGGCGATGCTCTGGGTCAGTTGTTCACGGGTAAAGGAGCATCAATAAAGATCATTATGGCTGAGCATAAGGATGTTGTCTCAGACGTCTTGCGCGCGCTGAAGCTCCGTCCACAAGCGTAAGAAGGCTATCAATGTCATCCTGATCAGTCATTCTACAATATTCCTGATACAGTAGAAATCGAGGACTTGTATTCAAATAATCTGCGGCTCCCGCCTTTGCCGGTTGGGTAATTTGTTAAGAATACCAATGGGTGTATAATGAACCCGTCTTCATAAAAAAGCTCCTACTCCGCTCTCTAAAAAACTGAAGAAATATCTTCGTGCTGCCGATAATAATGGAGAACACGCGTTACCCCCTGCGTGTAATGGCTGGGGGTATATTTTTACACAATAGAAGCCGACATAAAATGGCTGCATCAGCATTACGGACCAGACAATATAATGATCTGGTTTGTGGTTTCGTCATCAAATCTGGCATATTAAATGCGTAAATCAATGCCATTATCCGCGGGAGGTAGATATGAGTGCTGAAATCGCAAGGATAGACAGGATAAAGAAGCTGCTTTGGGATATAACTTCAAGCGGTCTGTCGGTGGATCACAATATTGAGGTCCTTCGCAAGATAATATTGGCAAACCTTCTGCTGCTTGTCGGGTTTGTTACGCTTCCGATTTTCTGTGCGATACTGTTCAGTCAGAAATGTTATGTGCTCGGCACAGTTGATTCGGTCTTCTTTCTCTTTCTGATCGTGATGTTTTTCTACCTGCGAAAGACAAAAAATCATCAGTCAGCGGCTATTATCGGTATGGTAGGGATGGGAGGTCTCTTCTTCATCTTTGTTCTCTATGCCGGAATTAGCGACAAAACATATTATATATGGGCCTTCCTCTACCCACTCCTGTGCACCTTTATCCTTGGGTCCGTGAGAGGTTCGTTTTTCTCCCTTCTATTATTGGGACTGGTGTTAACGTTGTTTATTATTGATCGATACGTGGCGTTTCTGCCAGGCTATGCCATCGAAAATGAAATCCGTTTCGGAACGGCTTATATCACCATATATTTGATCGCTCTGATCATGGAAAAGGTCCGTCAGACAACTCATGATCGATTGAATGTTTCAAATTCAAAACTGGAGAAAACCATTACCGAAAAGGAAGATCTGATCCTGAAATTGCAGAAAACGATCGATGAGGTCATAGTCCTTCGGGGAATATTGCCGATTTGTTCACTGTGCAAGAAAATACGTGATGACGACGGCTATTGGCACCAGGTCGAATCCTACGTCCGTTCTCACTCGGAAGCCGATTTTACACACGGCATCTGTCCCGACTGTATGAAGGAACTCTACCCCGACATAAAGATCCGAGGTAATAATAAGGAATAAAGGTCAACAGGAACAGCGCCCTTTATTGTCCCTGATAAAACAAAAACCTCCGACTTCTTTTTCCCGAGAAACGGGGGTTTCATCTTCAATTACTCCACGGCTCTCTTTTTGCGGGCTGTGGTGTTTAAAACCACTTTTCGAGCAACAACCAACCCATGCACAGGCAACAAACCACGCAATACATACGTACGGCAAAGAACGGCGACCTCCCATGCACTGACGCGGCCCTCTTTTTTGGCCTGCTTCATTAAAATTGACGCCCTCGTAAGAGGTCAAAGACGCATGACTCTAGTAAGATTTTCTGAATTCTGTTCCCCGGCACTTATGACAGGGAGGAATATGTCCAGCGTTTAGTATTTTCATGCTGCTTCCGCATTTCTTACACGTAAGGGTTCCCGGGGTTGTTATCTCCCCAGTTTTGTAATCCAGCCCTGATTCAAGCTTGCTTCCCCACTCTTCTAAAGTACCACCAACTGTTTCCAGGATCTTGGCCAAGGAGCTCTGGATACCTGCTGATACACGATGGGGATCAAGCATCTCACGGGCCGTTTCCCCCATTTTTGAAGCAGCATCGCTGGTGGCTTTAAGATCACGTATCAAAAAAGCCTTTAACCGCTCTCCCTGCTTACTTCCAAACTCACCCGCTGCAATCATCTCTGTCTTTGCCTTCTCAATGGCCCATTCTGCCGTCTGGCCTGTCTTATCGCGCGCCTCCTCAAGAAGATTCTTCGATCTCAAAGCCAATTTCTCGTACAGGCTGACCTCTTTCTGTTCCTCTACGTTTTCCTGCTTTTCAGTCATATTAAACCTCCTTGACGAATTTACAAAACCCTCACCTGATATCATCTGGGTTTCAGAATAGATTACGCTTGAATTCTAACATAATTAGGACATAATGCAACATGCGTATTGACTTAAATTAACTGGTACCTGTTGTCTGCCACCTGTCAGGATTGCTTGATTCAGTTCGAGAAGAAGATATCTTTTCCTCCCCATCTTCTACCTGATTTTTTACGAGTGTTTCAAAACCTCTCCTCTTGTGCTTAGCACTACTTTTTCCATAGGTATTGCTCTGCTGGCTGCCTTCATTCCTTTTTCTACAATCATGGGAAGACCTGAGCAGCAAGGCACCTCCATAATGACGGTGGTGACGCTCTTGATGTCAGCAGTTCTGAAAATATCCGTAAACTTGTCTATATAATTCTGGACGCCATCGAATTTTGGACATCCCATCATGACTACTTTTCCTTTCAACAGGTCCCGGTGAAGGGTGGAAAAGGCGACGGCTGTGCAGTCTGCAAGCACAAGAAGGTCGGCACCTTTGAGGAAAGGGGCACTCGCGGGTATAAGTCTTATCTGAACAGGCCAGTGGGTAAGAGATGATTTTTCAACGCCTTTCCCGACATCGGCGGGTCTGTTTGCCTCCTGGCAGGAGGTAGCTGTCCCAAAGGTCTGGATATCAGTTGACGGGCAGCCGCATGGCAGGACAGGCAGGGCTTTTTTCGCAAGGTGCCGTCCTACGGCTTTTTCATCAAAGGCTGCCGCTTCCCGTTCTATGATTTTTAGCGCCCCGGTGGGGCATTCTCCTATACAGGCTCCAAGGCCGTCACAATATACATCGGAAACAACCCGTGCCTTGCCGTCAATCATCTGCAAGGCACCCTCAGCGCAACCCGGCACGCATTGCCCGCACCCGTCACACAACTCTTCATCAATTTCAATTATTTTACGTATTGTTTTCACACAATCACCTGATTGAAAATTATTTTTCTTCCACCATTGCTTCAATATCGGCTTTAACGTCTCCGATGGGCTTGATATTGCATTGATCCACCAGAACCTTGAGAACATTCGGCGACACGAATGCCGGTAATGTCGGCCCAAGGCGGATGCCTTTAACTCCGAGAGATAGCAGGGCCAGCAGCACCGCCACGGCCTTCTGCTCATACCAGGCAATATCGTAAGAGATAGGAAGGTCATTGATATCGTCGAGCGCGAAGGCCTCCTTCAACTTCAGGGCTATAACAGCCAGGGAATAACTGTCGTTGCACTGGCCTGCGTCAAGGACCCTGGGGATACCCCCGATATCGCCGAGGGCGAGTTTGTTATAGCGGTACTTCGCGCAGCCTGCGGTTAGGATCACCGTGTCTTCGGGAAGTTCGCGCGCGATGTCTGTATAGTAGCTCCGTGTTTTATGACGTCCGTCACACCCGGCCATTACGACGAAGCGCTTGATTGCCCCGGTCTTTACCGCGTCCACAACCTTGTCGGCCAGTTCAAGAACCTGATTGTGGGCGAAACCTGCCACTATTTCACCTGTCTCGATCTCAACCGGGGAATCACACTTTTTCGCCAGGTTTATGATTACGGAAAAATCTTTCATACCGCCTTCCGACCTGTCAGCAATGTGCTTCACTTCGGGATATCCCGCCATCCCCGTTGTGAAGATCCTTTCCCTGTATGAATCTTTGACAGGAATAATACAGTTGGTTGTCATCAGTATGGGGCCGTTGAAGGACGCGAATTCCTCTCCCTGCTTCCACCAGGAACCCCCGTAGTTGCCGACTAAGTGACTGTATTTCTTGAATGCGGGATACGAATGCGCAGGGAGCATTTCCCCATGGGTGTACACATCCACCCCTGTCCCTTCGGTTTGTTTCAGGAGCTCTTCCATATCCTTGAGATCATGGCCGGAGATTAGTATCCCGGGATTCTTCCCGACACCGATATTGACCTTTGAAATCTCGGGATTCCCGTAGGAAGATGTATTTGCCTTGTCGAGAAGGGCCATTCCACTTACCGCGCATTCTCCGGCCCTCATGACCATCGCAACCATCTCATCAACGGTCAGGTCTTTTGTTGTGGAGGCAAGGGCTTCCATCAGAAAATCATAGATCTTTTCATCCTCGCAGCCAAGGACGGCGGCATGATCCACATAGGCGGCTATGCCCTTAAGCCCGTAGATCAGGAGCTGCCGAAGCGAACGGATGTCTTCATTATTGCCTGTGGACATGACACTGACATCCAAAGCCTTTTTGGAAAATTCAGCAACATCATCCGAGAACCACACGGCGCAGTCGTGCAACTCTCCCGGAATATCGCCCCCGAAGTTCTTCTTTAGATCATTCCGGAGTTTCAATCCCTCTCTTATGAGTGAGACCAACCTGTTATTGTCAAAGTTTACATTTGTGATTGTCGCGAAAAGGGCCTGTGCCGTAAACAATCCGTATTCCCCGTCTGACTTTCCTGCCTCTTTCGCCTTTTCGGCATAGATTGCGAGACCCTTCAGGACATACAGCAGCAGGTCCTGAAACTTGGCCGTCTCTTCCGTCTTGCCGCAGACGCCCTTTACGTCGCAGCCCGAATTTTTCGCCGTTTCCTGACATTGGTAACAAAACATGTGACACCCCCTTGTTTAAGATTGACTGGTTATGTTGCTTTTTGCCAAGCTATCTTAAAGAGCATTGCATATCCTTGACTTATGTTAAGAAGAGGTGATAGTTCTTCGGAAGGGATCAGAATTATGGATAAAGTACATGATATATTGTCAAAAAGCCAGCTTTTCGGGGGACTCCCCGAAGACCACCTCGAAGAGATCAAAAGAATATCGGTTCATAAACATTTCAACAAAGGTGAAATAATCTTTTTTGACGGAGATGAGGGTACCGGCTTTTATCTTGTCATCGATGGGCGCGTAAACGTATACAAGCTCTCTTCGGAAGGGAAAGAACAGATCCTGCACATTATTGAAGAGGGGGAAACTGTCGGCGCCGTTCCCGTCTTTTCAGGGAAATCATTCCCCGCCAATGCCCGGACAATCTCAAAGAGCCATCTTTTATTTTTTCCCCGGGAAAAATTTATACATCTTATAGCAAACAAGCCATCTCTCACGATGAATATCCTGGCCCTCCTTTCAATGCGGCTTAGGGAGTTCACGATCCAGGTAGAGAATCTTTCCCTCAAGGGAATTCCCGGCCGCCTGGCCGCCTATATACTTTATCTCTCGCAAGAACAGGGGAACAGGGATGTTATAAAACTTAACATTTCAAAAATCCAGCTTGCCAACCTTCTGGGCACAGGCCCGGAATCACTGTCAAGGGCCCTGGGAAATATGAAGGGCAGAAAGCTTGTCGAAGAGGACGGCGCTACTATCAGGCTGGTTAATCGAGGTGGGTTGGAGGAACTCGCTGAGAATGGTAAAACCCCAGTGCAAAAACCCTTTTGTGGATGATTATATCAGGTCACCGCAAAATCAAATTGGAAACAAGGCCGGGGGCTCCACGACAGAGAGTTTAACGATACATCGCCGCTTCAACACACACCATTGATGGAACCCGGCTTAAGAGTCCTGTATATAGCAGCCGGGACCGTGAACGATATGATCACAAAAAAGATTTTTTTGACGACGATAGCACTCTCACTGGCCGTGCATATCGCCGTCCTGGCCCTTGTGGGTTTTTTGGGAAGCAGCGACGGTCAAGACGGGGAGGATGTCTTTACTGTTACCCTCGAAAGACGCCCGGATGGGACCGCCGCGAAACACGGGAGCGAGGGGGGGGCGTCCGCCGCTGCGGAGAAACTCCGCGAACGCGCGAAGGGTAACCGTGTCGATACGGTGGACCTCGACAGTACGGACACAAAGTACTACCCGTATCTGCTCCATGTGCGGGAAAGCATAGACAGGCAGTGGTCATACCCGGACGACGCCTTTACGCGGGGAGAAACAGGAACCACCGTGGTCGAATTTTCAATAGAGCAGGAAGGAAGTCTTGCGACGTGCCGCGCCATTGTTTCGTCGGGGCATGAATCCCTCGACACGGAATCGCTACGTGCCGTACGGTCGGCCGCCCCGTTTACACCTTTTTCCGAGGAATTTGGACTGGTACGGCTCAATATCGTGGCAAAATTCAGCTATACGCTTGCAGAGTAAGAGCTTTGAATTGTGTCATTCCAGAAGTCAGAGACAAGAAATCTTAATGGTACGGGCCTTTTAATATTGTTCCCTGTAAAACCGGTAGAAGGCGGCGAGTATCAGAGAATTCGTTATCGCCCCGTCACGGATGAGGCCGGGGATCTCCTCCAGCGGATACAGCACCACCTCGATATCCTCCTTTTCATCCAACGTCTGGCTTCCCCCAAGGACGACATTCGTGGCGATGAAGGTGTAACAACGGTTACCTTGGAGCGCAGGGTTCGGGTGCACCCACCCCAGGGGGATCAACTCCTCTTCACGGTAGCCGGTCTCTTCGCGCAGCTCTCGGCTAGCCGCGGCGGCAGGGGTGTCGTGGGGCTCTATGAGTCCACCCGGGATCTCAAGGGTGATGTCCCGCACACCGTGACGGTACTGCTCTATCAGCACCACCTTGTTGTCGGGGGTCAGTGGGATGACGTTCACCCAGTCGGACGACTCGACAACAAAGAAATCGTGCGCCTCACCCGTTCTGGGGGAACGCGCCCGGTCGGTGCGCAGGCTGAACACCCGGTACGATTTGTCCTGGGTGCTCGACAATATCTTCCATAGCTTAGGAGCCATATATTCCCTCCATAAGTGCGAGAATTCTGAAACCGACTGCCTGACGGCATGATTTTTACGGAGTCACCGTAATCAAAAAACCGCGACCGGTCAAGGAAGAAAGAGGCAGCCGTACGTTAAGGTCATCATCTTTACCGTTTTACCGTCAATGAGCATCGTCTTGACCCTTCTCGTATAGCGTTCCGGATAAACGCGTAGCCAATGGGGCGGTGCCTGATGAAAGAGATTCGGGCATCATGAGCACTATCCTGTCAGCGAAAAAGAAATGGGTACAGCGCTAAAAGAACCGGACCTAAGCCCTGGCCTGGACCGGTTCCTCCTCTTGATACTTTCTCCTGTTTCGCCTGGTCGAAGTCCTCGTATCCCGCCGAAATCGAACTAAGTGAAACACCCGTTACTCCGGACACAACCGATACTCCGCCATAACCAATCACTTTGGCCCGAGCAGCCAGGGACAATCGCCGTTGACGCTCATCTAAGAATGGTGATATAAGGCAACGAGGTTGCTTGATCAAATCTGTTTTCATATACCAGTTATGTTACGGGTACGCTAACTTGCAGCGGTTGTTTTGTGACAACTCTTACAGCAAAAAATTTCTTACCATTTTTGTACGAATTTTACACTTAAGGGACTAAAGGAGGGCAGGGACTTATGGGGAATACAATCAAGTATCAGGACAAAATCTGGCTTAAATCGTATGAAAAGGGGGTGCCGGAATTTGTTGACTATGAAGAAGTATGCCTGCCGGACTTCCTCGACCGGTCTGCCAATGATTTTCCGGGAAAAGAGGCGCTCATTTTTCAGGGATATAGGCTGAGCTATAAGGGTCTCAAGGAGATGGTGGATCGTTTTGCTACCTGCCTTACGTCCTTCGGCGTGGGAAAAGGAGATGCCGTCGCGATACTTTTGCCCAATCTGATTCCCTGTGTTGCAGCCTACTTCGCCATTCTGAAGGTTGGGGGTATAGCGGTCATGAATAATCCCCTCTACTCGGATGCCGAACTTGAGCATCAGTTTAACGATTCCGGTTCAAGGGTACTCATAACTCTTGACCTTCTCGGAAACAGGATGATCGATCTTCGCCCGAAGACGAAGATCAAAGAGATTATTTACACCTCCATCGGGGACTACCTCCCCTTTCCCAAGAATGTTTTGTTCCCCCTGGTAGGAAAGAAAAAGGGACTTGCCGCGGACGTTAAACCGGCAACGGACGTCTATACATGGAAGGAGTGTATCGCGAAGTATGCGCCCAATCCACCTTCTGTAAAGATCAATTTCGAAGATGTGGCCATGTACCAGTATACGGGGGGAACGACCGGGGTGTCGAAGGGGGCTGTGCTGACCCACGCCAATCTTAGCAAGCAGGTGCAGCAAATAGCCGTGTGGCTTAATGCCTTTAAAAGGGGGAAAGAGAGAATACTGGGGGCGCTCCCCTTCTTCCATGTCTTCGGCCTGTCCACGGCGATGAATCTTTCCGTACACAGGGCATGGACCAATATCCTGGTTCCCAAGCCCCAGCCGGAGCCCCTTTTAGAAGCAATAGAAAAATTCAAACCCTCTTTTGCCCCCCTGGTTCCAACTATGTACATAGGTATGCTAAACCATCCAAAAATAAAAAAAACGAATATTAGTTCCATAGCAGGCTGTTTCTCCGGAAGCGCACCGCTTCCTCTCGAAGTCATCAGTGATTTTGAAAAGATTACAGGGTCCACTATTATCGAAGGATTCGGAATGACAGAGACCTCCCCCGTCACGCATGCGAATCCGTTTGCGGGTGGGCCGCGCAAGCCTGGAAGTATTGGTCTTCCTTTTTCCGACACGCTCTCCAAGATTGTCGATCTGGAGGATGGCGTGACGGAAATGCCTGTAGGCGAGGCAGGGGAACTTATCGTCAAGGGACCGCAGGTCATGATTGGCTACAAGGATATGTCTGATGAAACTGCCAACGCACTGAGAAACGGCTGGATGTATACGGGGGACATTGCAACGATGGATGAAAACGGATATTTTTACATCGTAGACCGCAAAAAGGACCTAATAATCTCGGGCGGCTACAACGTATATCCGCGTGAAATAGACGAAGTTTTTTATAAGCACCCGAAGGTGCAGGAGGCATGTGCCATAGGGATCCCCGACTCCAAACGAGGGGAAAATATCAAGATTTTTATTGTATTGAAGGAAGGTGAAAGCGCCACAAAGGAAGAAATGATAGCGTTTTGCAAGGACAAGCTGGCCACTTACAAGCTTCCGACGGAGGTGGAATTCCGCGAAGAACTTCCCAAAAGCAATATCGGCAAGATCCTACGCAAAGACCTGAGAAAAGATGAGTTGGCAAAGAGGAAAAAATAGGGGATAGAAAAAGATAACGAAATACCCCGCGGCTTGCCGCGGGGTATTCTGCAAAGAGTTTTCACGAAGGGTAGACTTCCACTACCTCAATCAATCATTTGAAAAATATCAAAGGCATACAGGCGGGCGGAGTTGTGCCGACGGGTACCTTGCGGGTCCGATCCCGGCTATTTTCCCTGTCCTGCCATCGGGCGAACGCGCAACTCTGAGGGCACCACAGGCGTATAATGGCCGCCTCTCATCGTACACATCTTCCCCTACAAAAAACCCTTTGACAAATACGCCCCCCTGTAATAGTTACGCTAGGTCATTATAAGTTAGTATTTTCAGGATGAGCTGCATGGGTGAAAAGAATACGGGGCTGCTGACCGCGCAAGAGGCATCGCGGCTTCTCAACATCAATGAAAAGAAGGTGTACGCCCTTGTTCAGGAGGGGAAGCTCCCCGGCACAAAGGTAACGGGGAAGTGGATTTTTCCCCGGGCGGAGCTGGAAGAATACCTGCGATTAAAGGCCCAGCACACCCTGCGAAGGTCCTTTTTTGAATCGGTCATCAACAAAAAGGTGATTCTCGTCTGCGGCTCCGACGACCCCGTCCTTTCGATGGCACAGGGGTTTTTCCATCAGGACCATCCCGACTATACGCTCTTTTCGTCGAGCGTGGGGAGCGGCGAGGGCCTGAGTCTCCTGAGTGAAGGTTTCTGCCATGTCGCCGTGTGCCATCTGTACGATCCCGGGGCAGACGACTTTAATTTTCCTGTTCTGGGCCACTATTTTGAGCACACCGATAACCTGACACTCGTGAATCTGTTTTACAGGCGTGTCTGTTTTGTGGCTAAGGATCACGAGGTCACCTCCTTTGCCGATCTCGTCGGTCGTGACCTTCGCTTTATCAACCGGCAGAAAGGTTCGGGAATACGTGCGCTTGTTGATCACCTCATCGATACGGAGAACGTGTCTGCTTCAGATATAAAAGGTTTTGAAGACGAGGCCTTCACGCATCTTGACGTTATCAACCATATCAGCAGCGGCCGCGCCGATGCGGGGATCGTCACCGAATCGGCCGCCCGCAGCGCAAATCTCCACTTTTGCCGGATCCTGGAGGAGCGGTTTGACATGGTCGTCCGAAAAGAGATATTTTTTGACAAGAACATCCAGGCTTTCGTCGAATTTATCAGATCGGACCGCTTCAGGGGACTGCTGCAGGATATGAAAGGGTATGATTGCCGGGACACCGGAAAGATCATGTACGCAAAAACAAAAGAGTAGAGAAAGGAGTACAACAATAATGAAGATGGTATTGAAAAAGGTATGTGTGGTAGCCTGCGCAATGGTATGCCTGATCGGACTTTCGGGTAATGCCGCCATTGCGGACGATGTTCTGAAGATGGCAACAACAACCAGTACGGACAATACGGGGCTTCTCGATTATCTCGCTCCCGTGTTCAAGGCCGATACGGGTATCGAACTGCAGTGGGTTGCCGTGGGAACCGGCAAGGCCCTCGCTCTGGGTGGGAACTGCGACGTCGACGTCCTGCTCGTGCACGCACCCGCAGCCGAGATGACATATGTCCAGGAAGGCAGCGGCATCGACCGGACGGAGCTGATGTATAACGATTTTGTCTTCATCGGCCCCCCATCGGACCCGGCAGGGGTAAAGGGGACATCGGTAAAGGATGCTTTGGGTGTGATTGCCTCTAAAAAAGCCTCCTTTGCGAGCCGGGGAGATAATTCCGGTACGCACCAAAAGGAACTAGAGCTCTGGGAACATGCACAACTTGCCGTTCCCGACAAGGAAACCTGGTATATCCAGACCGGCCAGGGGATGATGAACACCATCAATATCGCGGCGGAACGGGATGCCTACACTTTGACCGACCGGGGCACCTATATCAAATATGAATCCAACTGGAAGGGAAAGGCCCCTCTGGTAATCCTCGTGGAAGGAGATGCGTCTCTAAGAAATCAGTACAGCGCCATTGCCGTCAATCCCCAGAAATGTTCTAACGTAAAGTACGATCTTGCAAAGCGTTTTATCGCGTGGATGGCATCGGACAAGACACAGAAACTAATCGCCGATTTCGAACTGATGGGGAAACAGCTCTTCATCCCGAATGCCAAATAAACGAAACGGTAACCTTCGCTTTATATGGATTATATTGCACAGGGCTTTATCCGATCGATTGAGCTTCTCCTTTCCGGTGATCACGAAACCTACTCGGCGATATTCACCACGTTGAGGATATCCTCTCTTTCGATCATCGCCAGCCTGATTATCGGAATACCTTTTGGCTTTCTGCTGGGGTATTTCGAGTTTCCGGGGAAACGGCAGGTGAGAGCGGTTGTTGACACACTGCTTGCCCTCCCCACCGTTGTGGTCGGTCTGTTCGTCTACGCTTTTATCTCCCGCCGGGGGCCGTGCGGCGAGCTGGGGATCCTCTTTACGATCTCCGGCATCGCCGTCGCCCAGACCATCCTGATTACGCCGATCGTTATCTCGCTTACGGCCACGGCCGTAGAGAGCCTTGACAGGCGGCTGCGGGCAACCCTTGTTGCTCTGGGTGCGCGGGGAAGACAGATCCTGATCACAAGTCTTATGGAGGCACGGTATGCCGTTCTCGTGGCGGCCGTGACCGCCTACGGGCGGGCGATCTCGGAGGTGGGCATCTCGATGATGATCGGCGGTAATATCAAGTGGCATACCCGGACCATTACCACGGCGATAGCGCTGGAGACCGGAAAGGGTGATTTTGCGGTCGGAATGGCCCTGGGGATTGTCTTGCTCACATTCGCCCTCGTCGTGAACAGCTCACTCACGCTGTTGAAGAAGCGGTCGTGATGGCGATGCACCCACTTTATCAGATCAACAATCTCAAATACAGGTACGGGCAGCATTTTGAACTCGATGTGCCGGATTTGACCATTGAACAGGGCTCTTCCATCGGATTTGCGGGATCGAACGGGAGCGGCAAGAGCACCCTGCTGCGGCTTCTCGCCTTTATCGATCTGCCAGAGGAGGGGGATATTCGGTTTGATGGCGCGTTGGTGGCGAAGAACAACGGCGGATCGAAGCGGGACGTCACCATGCTCCTCCAGGAACCCTATCTGCTCAAGCGCTCCGTCTTTGAGAACGTAGCCTTCGGGCTGAAGGTCCGTAACGACCGAAAGGATATTAAAAGTCGGGTTTATGGTGCGATGGAACTGGTGGGAATGTTCCCCGGAGAATTTGCCCGGCGAAGGTGGCACGAACTCTCGGGTGGCGAGGCCCAGAGGATCGCGCTCGCGTCCCGTCTTATCCTCAGGCCGAAGGTTCTGATCCTTGACGAACCGACAGCCAGCGTTGACCAGCAGAGCGCACGGCTCATCAAGGAAGCGATCATCGAATGCCGCAGCCGATTCGGGATGTCGCTCATCATCGCCAGTCATGACAGGGTATGGCTCAACAGTGCCACGGACATGGTCAAGCGTATGCACGAGGGCCGAATCGTGGGGACAGGGGCAGAGAACGTTCTTTCAGGACCATGGAATGATGAAGGAAACGGTCTCTATGCCAAGAGACTTGCCGACGGACAGACCCTCTTTGTGACAAAACCCCCTCAAGTAACCGCCGCCGGTGTGGTCAATCCCTCCGATATCGTCATATCCGTGTTTGAGCCCGACGGGATATCCACCCGAAACATCCTCCATGGAATCGTCACCCACATGACCATGGAAAGGGATTCCGGAGATATTCTGATCGAAGTGGATGCGGGAGGGCTTTCACTCCTGTCCCGCCTGACCCCATCCGCCGTGCAGGGCCTCCAGTTGGTTCCGGGAAAAGAGGTGTGGGCCCTCTTCAAGGCCTCCGCTGTAGACTGGTACTAAGAGCGGTCTTCAGGGAAACAGGCCCCGCAGTATATTCTTGCAGTCCTGTTTGTTGCACCTCGTAAGGTTTGTTTTTCCCGTCGCACCAGCCAGAGCTGGGGGTTCCTGGGCTACGCCCTTCGCGGCGATGTTCTTTCCCAGGGGGGTGGAAATGACCCTGTCTCGTATCATCCCGACCCGGAACCACCGGGCCTGTCCCCGGGGGTCTGAATGCCGCGACGGTCGAGGATCGACCCGTCGAGCCGGTAGAGCTCCACCAGCGCTTTGAGGTATCCCACTGTTGCCTGCGCTTCAGCCACGCGGCTTTGCAACAGGTCGCGCTCAGCTTGGGAGACCAGAAAGGATGTCGATCTGCCCACACGAAATTTCTCCGTCTCGGCCCGGTACTTTTCTTCCTGGAGACGGCGGCTGGCGGCACTGGCCGAGATCTGTTCCGACAGTCTCCTAACCTCGATATGAGCCTTGCGCACATCCACCTGGGCCAGCTGCGTCAGGTTGCCCATAGCTTCCTCCGACTGCTGCCGTGTCAGCGAAGCCCGGCGGTTGTCAGCTTCCGCCGCCCGGTTGAAGAAGGGGAATTGCACCGTCAGACCTGCCGTGATGTCAAACCCTTCATCCTCAACCCGGTTCATGCTGCGACCGAAGGAGTCGCTGTAACCTGTCTTGCCCAGGTTGATAAATAAGTCGAGCTTGGGGAGAAGGCCGTTACTGGTCTTGATCAATTCGAGGTCGCCCCGCTCCATTTGGAGCCGGGCCTGGTTGAGGTCGGGCCGCAATCGCATGGCCGTCCGCACGTAATCATCCACCGGCGCCACTTCCCCTTGGAGCGCCGCTTCCGGCTCGTCACTGAGACCCACGGCTCTGTCCCACAGTTCGCCCCCGGAAGGGCTCACCAGTCGCAGGAGAGCGAGTCTGGCGCTCTCCCGGGCGCTCCTGGCGTTGATAAGGTCCACTTGGCGTAAGGCGACCTCCGCCTCGGCGGCCATCCGCTCCACCGCAGCCAGTTTTCCGATCCTTATCCGTTCCAGGGTTTCCTCCAACTGGCGACGGGACAGGAAGAGTGAGTCCTCGACAATGGCAATGTTTCTCATCGCAACCGAGTAATCCCAGTAGGCTTCCTCGACCTGGGCCACCAGGGTCACCGCAAAGCCGCGCACTTCGTAGTCGGAGATGCGGGAGTCGAGTCGCGCCTGCTGCAGGGAGACCAGGTTGACCTTGGGAAAGGCTCCCCTCAGGAGCGGCTGGTTGAGTTTCGCGGTTAGAGTGGTGGTACCCGTCCCTGCGGAAGCGTCGTTTCCCTGTGCGTTGGCTTCGAGGCCGACCGTCGCACCCGTGGTGAGCATCTTATTCAGGGAAAGCGAGGCGACTGTGGAGTCGGTTGTTGTGTAATCATCTGTAAGTACCGACGGTGCCCGGTCGGCACTTTGGGAGATCTCTCCGTTCAGGACCGGATCGAAGACCGACAGCGCCTCATCTTCGAAAGTCCTGGTGATCTGCGGCTCAAAGGTCTGGACGATCCAAGCCTTGTTGTTTTTGAGGCTCTCCAGGACCGCCCCGGCCACTGTCAGCAAGATGGGTTCCTGCCCCTGGTTGGCAGTGATGCTTTCCGCAGCCGGCGCCGCCTCTCCTTGCGCCGCCGCCGGTGAGCCTGCCAGTAAGGCGGTCAAGATGAGCACTCCTGTCACTTTAAACGCCATTCCTTTTTCCATCATAATACTTCCTTCCTTCTTGAACAGGGCATGTCCCTGTTTTCATTCGTGGCGCAGGGCCTCGATAGGATCGAGTTGTGCTGCCCTCCAGGCCGGATAGAAGCCGAAGAAGATTCCGATGCTACCCGCCACGGCTATCGCTAGTATGGCACTCGACCAGTCTACCAGGGTTGTCATGGGGGAGAACTTGGGGATCATCTTCGAGATGCCGACCCCTAGACCGAGGCCGATCATGCCGCCCAGACCGCTGATGATCACCGACTCGGCGAGAAACTGGACAAGGATGTTCTCCTCGGTCGCGCCGATGGCCTTGCGTACGCCGATCTCCCGGGTGCGTTCGGTGACGGTGACGAGCATGATGTTCATGATGCCGATTCCCCCGACCAAAAGCGAGATGGCCGCGATCCCTCCGAGGAGGTATTTGAAAGTGCTCGTCACCTGGTTTGCACTGTCGCGGATCTCAGCCATGTTGCGTATCTCGAAATCGTCTTCTACATCGGGCTGGAGCCTATGCAGCTTGCGTAACAGAGCAGTCACGTCGACCTGCACTTTGTCCAAGGCCGCCTCTGCGTCAGCCTGTACGTCAATCCCTCGCAGGTAGTCGATACCGAAAATCTGCTGCATGGCTGTCGTGTAGGGGATGATGATCCGGTCGTCGGGGCTTCCCCACCCGTCCCCCTTGGCCTTGGTGATGCCGATGATCTTGAAGTTGATGCCGTTGACCTTTACCATCTCGCCCAGAGGATCGTTCTCGCCGAACACATTCTTTGCGGCCGTGGGGCCGATGACGGCCACGCGGGCTATCCGATCTACATCTCCCTCACTAAAGGCTCTGCCGCGTTCGATCTCCATGTTCCTTATAGCGAAGTAAGTGATCGATGTTCCGTAGACGTTGGTACGGGTGTTCTTGTTGAGGTATTTGAGCTGGACGCCCCCTTGGACGCCCGGAGCAACCATGGTGACGTCCTTCACCTCGTTGGCGATCGCCAGGGCGTCTTCCAATGTCAGATTCTGCTGAGTCCCGCTGACGACTCCGTGGGAGCCGCGCTGTCCCGGGCTGATGGTGAGCAGGTTCGTACCCATGGCTGTGAACCGGTCCATGATCTGCTTCTGGGCGCCGCTACCCATTGCCAGCATGGCGATGACCGCGGCGACGCCGATGATAATCCCGAGCATGGCCAGGATGGAGCGCATTTTGTTAGCCAGGAGGCTTTTAATGCCGACCTTGAGAATGGTCCAGAAGAGCACGCCTCAGCCCTCCCCTGCCAGAGCGCCATCGACGATCCGACCGTCCTTGAGCTTAAGCTGCCGTCGACAGTGGGTGGCCACGTCGAGATCATGCGTGACGATGATGATTGTCCTCCCCTGATGATTGAGGGCCTTGAAGAGTCCCAGAATCTCCTCGCCGGTCTTGCTGTCAAGGTTCCCCGTCGGCTCGTCAGCCAAGATAATTGCCGGATTGGTGACCAAGGCGCGAGCTACGGCGACGCGTTGACGTTGCCCACCGGAGAGCTGGTTGGGCTCGTGGCGCATGCGGTCGGCAAGGCCTACCGTTTCCAGTGCGGCCCGCGCGGGGCCGCGTGCATCCTTCTGCCCCGAGTAGAGAAGCGGCAACTCCACGTTCTCGATAGCGGTGAGACGCGGCAGGAGGTTGAAGGTCTGGAAGACAAAGCCGATGCGGCGGTTGCGGACCTCCGCCAGACGCCGCCGCGACATCCGGGACACGTCTTCCCCGGCCAGCACATAGCTGCCGCCGTCCACGTGGTCGAGACAGCCGATGATGTGCATGAGCGTGCTCTTTCCGGAGCCCGACGGCCCGGTGATGGCCAGCATCTCCCCCTCCTCGATGCGGAAGGAGACGCGATCCAGGGCCAGGATGATGTCGCCACCAAGATCATATCTCTTCACTATGTCGCGGGCTTCGATGATAGCCATGATTAATGGACCCTCATAAAGCCGCTGGGCCTTGCGCTCCCGGTCCACTTGCTGCCGGCGCCCTGGTAGTTGACGACCGTTTCTCCCACAGCCACGCCTGTGGAGACCTCGACTCTCTGCCCGTCGCTGATGCCCGTTTCGACGGGTCGATCTTCCTTCTCACCGCTTGCCCTCACCACTGTTACGTGTGGCTTGCCTTCCTTGCGAACGATCGCATCGGATGGCACCGAGAGCACATTGTCGCGTGCCGCGACGATGATGTCCAGATTGGCCGTCATCTCCGGGCGCAGCAGACCTTTGTCGCTCGATGTGACTTCGATCTTGACCTCGAAGGTGACAACGTTGGAGATGTTCACGCCGCGGATGGCGATGCGCTCCACCCGTCCGGAGAAGCGCTTCCCCGGAAAGGCATCCACCGTGATTTCGGCAGGCTGGTCCACGACCACCTTGCCTATGTCGGCCTCGTCCACGGAGGCGAGGGTGAAGATGCGCGAAAGATCCGATACGGTCAGCGCGGTGGTGCCCCCTCCCACGTTGGATATGCCCGAAGATATGATCTGACCGATTTGTACGTTGCGCGCCGTGACCACCCCGTCGATGGGAGAATAAACTTTCGTGTCATTGAGCCTCTCGCGGGCAAGGTCGAGAGCGGTCAGGTCGTTCTTCAATTGTGCCTCGGCGATGCGAATCTGCTGGCGCAACTGTACGTGCGTCCTTTCCTGGGTTTGTAACTCTTCTATTTTTACCCGTGCCTGGTCAAGGGCCGCGATCGCCTGAACGGTAGCAGTCTGGGTGGTGTCGTATTCCTCCTGACTGGCAAGTTCCTTGGCCAGCAGGTCTTTGATTCGGCCTGCCTTCGTCTGGGCATCTTCCTCATTGGCTTGAGCCACCTTCAGCGCGGAGTCTGAACGTCGCTTATCGGTCTGGAGATTCTGCTGGGCGACGGTCAGGCTCTCTTTTGCGTTGATGAGTCGTGCTTGCGAGGCGGTCAGGGATGCCTGTGCCTGGTCTACCATACGCTGCATCTCAGACGGGTCGAGTTGGATCAGCAGCTCTCCCTTGCGCACCGGATCGCTTACGTCAAGAGGGATCTCGATGATCTCGCCGCTGGCCTTGCATTTGATATCCACGTCGAGGTTCGAAACCACCTTGCCGGTGGAAGAAACGAGCATGCGCAGAGGACCTCGTTCCACCTTGCCGGTGGCGATGGTCTCTTGAGGCGATTTCGGTTTGTTGTAGCTTGACCATGCGTAGTAACCGCCCGCGATCACGGCAGCTGTTATGATGGCTACAACGAGTTTCTTCATGAAGATCTTCTCCTTTTACAGATATTTCATTTCGGGTCAGCACTCTTCCGGAGCATTAATAATGCAGAATGTGTGTGAAAGCTATATAAAATTAGTAAGTCGCCACCCGTTTGGGAAAGGTTACAAAGTAAGCGTCTGACCAGCTTAAGAAAAACAGAAGTATAAGCAAAAACGTAAAAAGTACTGTAAAAAGTACTTGCATTACGTTTTCATTATTGTATAAGTGACCAAGAATTCTATTCTAACCGGAGGGGAAACACAAAATGCGGATAACACAACAGAGGTGGTTCTACATACCCGTCGTGATCATGGCCGTAACATTATTCGCCGCGCAGGCATGCAAGAAGGGGGATGCGAGTCCCCCTGAGGGCGCGGTGGCGGTGGTCAACGGGGCGATAATCACTCAGGATGATTTCAACACCGAGCTGACCATGATGAAAAAACAGTTTGCCGATGCAGATCAGCCAGACAACGAACAGCTCGCTAAGATCAAGGAGGACATTCTTGAAAGTCTTATTGCCCGACAGGTGCTCTACCAGGAGAGCCAGGAAAAGGGAATAGAAGTGGATGATGTAACTCTCAATAGTCAGTTTGAGAAGATAAAAACCCGGTTTCCAAAGGAAGATGGTTTCAAGGGCATGCTTGAGGAGATGCATCTTACGGAAGATGCCCTGAAAGCAAAGGTGCGCGAAGGGATGATAATCCAGAAGCTCATAGACCGAGAGATTACAGGCCTTATTGAGGTATCGGACGAAGAGGTGAAGGAATATTACGATAAAAACCCCGCCCTTTTCAAACAACCTGAAAAGATGCAGGCGAGTCACATCCTTATTAAGGTTGAACCGGAGGGGGGAGAAACCAAGAAAGCCGATGCCCTCAAAGAGATCAAGAAGGTACAGAGTGAACTGAAGGAGGGGGGAAATTTTGCAGAGCTTGCCAAGAAATATTCCCAATGTCCCAGCAGTGCTAATGGTGGCGACCTCGGCTACTTCGCGCGGGGGCAGATGGTAAAACCCTTTGAAGATGCGGCTTTTCTTCTGAAAAAGGGAGAAGTAAGCGATATAGTCGAGACCAGTTTCGGCTATCACCTGATACAGGCGGGGGACAGAAAACCAGAAACCGTGATCGATTACAAAGATGTCAAGGATAGACTTGCCCCGTACCTAAAGCGGGTAAAAACTGGGACGGAGGCGGATAAATACATTGAGCGGCTGAAGAAAAAGGCAAAGATAGAAAAAATTCTCCCCGCGACGGAAAAGCAGGGCTCAACCGAATAGCATATTCGCCGAATGATCACAGTTTATAGCGTTAATCAGGCCGGGGCCGATTGAGATGAAACCACGAGGGTGAGGAAGGGGATTCTTTTTTTGATATTTTGCTGATTGCTTTATAGTAATCTCTTCTGTAGCGGGTTAGCTTCCGGCGGTTGAGGAGTGATTCATGAGATTGATGGTAGCGGTCCTGCTTGTGCACGCATAATTGATATACAAAAGGAAAGGTACGTATCTACCTTTCCTTTTTTTATTTATCTGTCAGAACCACTAACAATGTCGGTAGTAGAGTGAAAAAGGGCTGGCCGGTTTTTCAGTCTCTTTAACAAGATGGGTGGCAAGTTTTAACATAGTCATCACCAATCAGATGGATGGGGGTCGTAAAGGGCAGTCCTTTTCTATCCCCCTATCCGGGCATAAGGGTTTTCAGGATATCCTCCTTACCGATAATGCCGACCAAGGTGCCCTTATCAAGCACCGGCACCGTGTGTATGTTATGCTTCACCATCAGCGTGGCGATTTCTTCCAGCTCCGTTTCGGGATCAACCGTTATGGGATTGGGGGTCATAGCCTCAGCCACGGTAACCGCAGACATCTTTTTGAGAGCCTTTTCAAGATCTTTCTGGGATGTCAATGGGATCAGGCTGTCGAGAAGGATGAAGTAGGACGGCAGGGGAATCTTCTTCTGCTGTGTAATCAGATCGTCCTGGCAGATCATCCCCTCGAGGCGGCCCCCCTGATCGACAACAGGCAGGCCGTTGATGTGGTGTTCAAGCAGCAATCGGGCGGCCTGGACAATCTCCGTCTCTGGATGGACTACGATCACCTTCTTTGTCATAATATCTCCGGCTTTGAGCATTGTATCTCCTCCCCTTTATCTCACGTTATACCTGTTAAGATCCCTCTTTGTCATCCGGAGCATGAAACAGGCCCATGACACCGGCGATCTTCTCCGATGATCCGACGGCAAAGAGTATATCACCCTCATGAAACACCATGTTCCCGTCCAGATTTGACACGACATCAGTCCCTTTCCGCATGGCTAGAACGGTAACGCCATATTTCTTCCTCAGCTCAATCTGAGCCAGCGATTTTCCAATTATCGGCGCTCTTTCATCAATACGCAGCGCACTGATCTCGATATCGGGGACCTGAATCTTCAGATCGGCAAACGATGCCGTCTCCCGGGCAAGGGTCCGAAACATTTCGTACCCATCCGACCGCACCTCGGCGGCGAACTTCTCTATCGTATCACGCGGGACGAGATATTTTGCCAGAACCCGGTTGAAAATCTCCACGGATGTCTCAAACTCCTCCGGGATGACCTCGTCGGCCCCCAATTCGTACAGGGGAGCCATCTCCTGGAAATAGCGCGTTCGTACAATGAGATACACGTTCGAATTCAGTCTCCGGGCAATTTCGGTGATTCCGCGGGTTGCCGCAGGATCATTGATGGCGACCACGACGATTTTCGCATCCTGTATATCCGCGTGCCGGAATACCGCCTCCTGGGTCGCATCCCCATAACAGATCGGCTCCCCCTTCCCCTGTTCAGACCGTACCGTTTCGGGATTCATCTCGATAATCATATAGGGGATATCCGCCACCCCGGCCGCTCTCGCAACGTTTCTGCCGTTCACACCGAACCCGACGATAATCACGTGATCTTTTTTGCCCGCGGTCGCCATCTCCGGAACGGGATACAACCCCGTTCTGAGCCATCCCGGAACAGGCCCCCGCAATACGAAATCCGCCATACGGGGGGCAAAACCCATAATGAACGGCGTTGCCGCCATACTGAGCACAGAGAACGAGAGGAACGTCTGATAACTGTTGCCGGAAAGCAGACCGTGCTCGATGCCGACCTCGGACAGGATGAACGAAAACTCGCCGATCTGGCTGAGGCCGAACCCTACCAGGATTGCAGCGCGCAGCTGCAAACCCAGCAGCACGGCCGCACCCCCGGCAATGATTGCCTTGAGGGAAAGGACCCCCGCAGTAATCAGGACGACCAACCCGAAGTGCCGGAAGAGAAAACCGATATCCAGCAGCATGCCGATGGAAACGAAAAAGAAGCTCATAAAGACATCCCGGAAGGGGAGTATATTGCCGAGCGCCTGATGGCTGTATTCGGATTCGGAAATAATCAGCCCCGCCAGAAACGCCCCGAGGGCAAGAGAAAGGCCGATGCTGGAGGTCAGCCACGCAACAGCAAAGCATACGACGACAATGGTCAGCAGGAAGAGCTCCCGGCTTCGCGTCCGGGCGATCTGATACAGGACCCGGGGCACGATCCATCTGGCACAGAGGATAACCAGCGCGATAATCCCGATTCCCTTGGCGACGAGAACAAGGGGGATGCCGGCCAGGTTTTCCGTTGCGCCGGCCAGGAGAGGCGTAACCAGTATCATCGGAACAATGATGACATCCTGGAAGATTAGGATGCCGAGTGTGGTGCGTCCGTGGGGACTGTCAATCTCAGCCCTCTCCTGGGTGAGCTTCATGACGATGGCCGTGCTGCTGAGAGCCACGAGAAATCCCATAAAGATCGCCTCACCGACGGGCTGCCCCATCTGCCTGGCCACGGCAAAGACGGCCAGGAGGGTCAGCGACACCTGAATCATGCCACCGGCGAGAACGGCCCTCTTGATCTGCAGCAGTCTGCTCAGTGAAAACTCGATCCCGATGGTAAAGAGCAGCAGGACAACACCGACTTCGGCGAGGAATTCAACCTCAGGAACCGCCTTGACCAGCCCCAGCCCGTGAGGCCCCGCCAGTATCCCGGTCAGGAAAAACCCCACGATCGTCGGCACGCGAACCTGATGGCAGACGAAGGCCACAAGGACCGACAATCCCAGTATGATAATAACGTCATCCAGCAGTTGAATTCCCATATCCCCGTACGTCCCTTACGCCACCGTAAAGCCACATACCTGCAAACCAGGTGGGATATACAGTACCATTCCGGCCGGGGTTTTTCAAAGATATTATATGCATCGGGATACCTTTGGGGGGCATCGCCTCACCGCGCAAGAGCCGATGGGCAACAGACCGATCCGTGGCATGTCCCTTATGACAATGGTGCGACTTATCCTCGACATTGCGGTAAGCGAACTTTTTCGTTTTGCAGGATAGAATAGTCTGTCAAATTCTGATATTATGATGAAAAATTCCACAGCGGATGGGCGGAAATAATAATTGCCCCCTGATAAGGGCATCGTGGTGAATGGGGCGGGAGCGGGGCAGTGTTCCGGTATCTTGTGCTATATCCGGCGGAGGAGCTGACATACATGAATGACGTTGCTTCGAGAATACTTTTTGACAGGCAGGACCATGAACTGCTGGTTATCGTCAATGAGGTCCTAAGTCGGGATAAGTCGCGAGAACATCTGAAGAATCTCCTGAATCCGTATCTTCACCCGCATGGAATCAAGGAGATGGCAGCATCGAAAGAACTGCGCATTGCCTACGCGGTCATCCATCTCCTCAATTCTCTGGAGGTCGGCAAGGCGGAAGATCGTCTGGGGGCTCTGCGCTCCCTGCGGGATGAGGTGCTCTACAGTGCCCAGAGTTTCCTCCGCAGGAATACGGCGAGGGTCCTGTTGCAGATTATGAAAAAGCTGGTTCAGGCACGCGGGGACTACCGTCGGCAACTGGAACTGGCACATGATTTCCGCATGGCGGCGTCGGGAAAACCCCGCATCGTCCGGGAGCAACTGAAGCGGTATCATCTGCTTGAAATGCCGGAGGCATGGAATCAGATCGCGACCGATGACCACGTCCACGACGTCAACACCAAGGGACGTAAATCGTCCACTCACCTGATCATGGATGCGTGGATCAAGGGGATCCGAAGGCTCAAGGTGGTTTATTATAATCATGTGAGCGCGGATGTCGCCGGCGAACTGCTGGAGGCGGCCGGTATCATGGGGATCAGGGTCAGGGTAGGCGTTGAATTCCCCGCGAGATTTTACGACCGGTATGTCCGGTTCATATGGGCGCCGCGCGGGCTCCTCGACGCGCAGGACTATCTGAATTTT
Organism: Syntrophales bacterium; assembly: GCA_028718565.1. Lineage (GTDB taxonomy): Bacteria > Desulfobacterota > Syntrophia > Syntrophales > UBA2210 > UBA6078. The sequence goes on from JAQULO010000016.1 coordinate 27,625, forward strand.
CTGAAGGACGGGGCGGTTGAATCCTTCATGGCGGAAGGGCCGAAGATCTCGGACTATCGGCGGCGGTATGTAATGGCGATGCTGGGTGAGTTTAACGACAGGCACCGGGCCGCCATAGAGGATGCCTACGGATATATCCCCCCTCTCCTCGATCCGGAAGAGTTTCTCTCGTTTGTTGGGGCCGGGCAGGCATCGTTGCTGCACCTTGCCGAATTTGCGTATACAAAAATGCTGCCTGTCATGAGGGACCATGTCGCTGGCCTGCGGAGGCGCTATGCCCAGGCAGGGCCTGAAGAGCGAGATCGAATGAGGGCCATGGTGGAGGAACTGAACCGGCTGGATTCGGAGGCGATCGTGGAGAGGTACCTGCGTCCGGCAAAAAACCCCTCTATCCCCGACCCCCATGTCCCATCGGACGGGGAGGATGTCCCGGATCTGTTGAGGTTGTCGCCGCGCGAACTGCTCGAACGGCTGGGTCGTCTCAATGCCGGCTACAGCATCACCCTTTCCCTCGGTGGTCTGGGCGTCGAAGATGTCATTGAACTCCTCTATGACTGCCAGGGCCTGATAACGCATCTGGAAGTATTCAATCTCAAGGATTACGTAACCGGCAAGGTGGTCCATGATGCCGCGATCAACAATCTCCAAATAGCTATCAACGAGAATAGCATTATCGCACTGAAGCGCATCATCCGCGAGGCCATCAGGAACATGAGCGACGAGAATCCCGCGAGAGTGGATGCGCTGACGAAGATCCTGCATGACATATCCACCCTTCGATCATATTATAGAGGCACGCTTCTCAAAAGCCGTGTCGGGAGCGATTCCAGCGGGCGTTCGCACCATCTGTACGGGATGGGTCTTGTCATCCAAGACACCCTCCCCCGCAGGGCACAGAGAGAGATAAAAAACGCATCCCCCTCCTCCCGTCTTACCGTTCCCCTGCATACCCCGGTCTATCTACGTGTGAGCTACCCCCCGCGCACGGGCTCCGGCCGGGTGGCAGGTGCCCTGTACCATATGGCGGCACGCCTTCCCGGTCTGCAGCTTATCGGGAAGAGGCGTGTGGAGGACTGGGAGATCGAACCGTACTCCACACGTATAGGGGTTGCGGGGAATGTGGTCGTGCTGGGCGGATTCGACGAGAAGAGCACCAATAAACTTTCGCTTGAGCCCCCGAATGTGCGGGAGGCCAGGACAGTACCGTCATGGAGATACTTAAGCAGCGGCCTGAAAAACTGGACCAAGGTGCTGATCGGGTTTGTACCGGCCTTTCTCACCTTTTACCTTACGAAGGACTGGTGGTTCCTTGCCTGGTTCGGCGCTTTTATCTGGTTCGGGATCACAGGGGCGCGCAACATCATCCAGTCCGTCCTGGGTGGCGGCGGTATCAGACGGTCCCCCCTGCTGAAATGGAACGATTATGTCAGTTGGGACCGCCTGACGGATTCGCTTCTCTTCACAGGGTTTTCCGTTCCCCTCCTCGATTACGTGGTAAAGACACTTCTGCTCGACAGGCTGTTTGGAATCACGACGGCTACCAGCCCTGTTCTGCTGTACACGGCGATAGCCCTGGCAAACGGGCTGTACCTCTCGGCACACAACATCTTCCGTGGTCTGCCCAGGGGCGCGGCCTTCGCAAACCTCTTCAGGACGGTCCTCTCCATCCCCCTTGCCGTTGTCTTCAGTGTGGTAGCGGGCGATATACTCTTCGCGAGCGGCATCGCGGATACCAATGCCGTCCTCCAGAAATGGGCGGCCGTGATTTCCAAAGGTGCGTCTGACTGTGTCGCGGGTCTCATAGAGGGGTTTGCCGATCGGTATAATAATATCCGTACCCGTATGTGGGACTACCGAAGCAAGCTTGCGCAGTTGTTTGATACATATACCAATCTTGAGTTGCTCTTTCCCGAGGCTGACGTGTGTGAGATGCTCGCCTCTCCTAAGAAATTCGTACGTACCATGAAGACCAAGGCACAAAACCTCGAGAAGGTAGTCATCATAAACGCGCTCGATCTGTTGTATTTCTGGATGTACCAGCCTCGTGCCGGGAGTACGTTGCGCACGGTTATGCGGGGAATGTCCTCCGAGGAACGCCGAATCTTTATCCGCGTTCAATCGTTGCTTGCAGTGGACAGGGAGATAAGCCAGCTGTTTATCGATGGGATTGTGGGGAAAAACTTCTCGAAGGCGCTCTCTTTTTATCTGGATCGTTCGGGTGAGTACCTGAAGGACATACAAGGGATGGCATAGGAATTCGGGACACAGGTATATGGCACTCATTATAGCCCACCGGGGAGCACGCAGTCTCGCCCCCGAAAACACACTGGCGGCGGCCCGCACGGCCCGGGAGGTCGACTCCGATCTCTGGGAAACGGATGTGACGGTTACGAAAGGCGGAGGGCTCGTTCTTCTGCACGACAAATCCCTGGCCCGCACCACCGACGTCCGGGACCGTTTTCCGGACCGCGGACCGTGGCACTGCTCGGACTTTACCCTGGATGAGGTCCGCTCACTGGATGCGGGCTCCTGGTTTATGAAGACCGATCCCTTCGGCCGGATCGCAGCGGGGGAGATAGGAGAAGAAGGCCTGTCAGCCTACCGGAATGAAAAGGTCCCCACGCTGCGCGAAGCCCTCCAGCTTACACGCGACACCTCCTTCCCCGTCAATCTGGAGTTGAAACGCCTGCCCCCGGCACTGGAGGGGTTCCCCATCGTTGAACAGGTACTTGAAATGATCGATACCCTCGCGGTGGACCAGGGGCTCGTCAGTATCTCTTCCTTTCACCATGAATGGCTGCGTGAGGTTCAGAGGCGAACCCCCTCGATTGCGGTCCAGGCCCTGATCGGCGATTCCGAAGCCGGTCCCCCGGACTGGAGGGAACCCCTGGAATTTGGAACATACAACGTCCGCAGCACCCTGATAGACGAAGGGCAGATACGGCTGGTGACACAAAGGGGAATATCCCTGAATCTTTTTACCGTGAATGAAACGGAGGACATGCTCCGGTTCGATCGGGCGGGAGCAGCCGGTCTGTTCACGGATTTTCCGCAGAGGGCCGTGAAGCTGTTGCGGTAGCCGCCCTTCCCTGCCGGTTCGGACTCGATACTTCACGGCTTGCGTTGATATCGGCATTTTAGTAATGAAAAGAACGATATTCGGTTATTGTGGTAATTGGTGACCCCCGTGATCAGGACAGACGTCATTATAATCGGCGGTGGCTCCACGGGCTGCGGGATAGCGAGAGACCTGGCGCTCAGAGGCATACCTCACTGTCTGATCGAAAAGGATGATTTCGCCGCCGGGGCGACGGGCGCATGCCATGGGTTACTTCACAGCGGTGGCAGGTACGTGGTGAACGATCCCGAAACGGCGGCCGGGTGTCTCTCCGAGAATATGATCCTGCGCAAAATCGGCAGAAAATGCGTGGAGCAGACAGGGGGGCTGTTTGTGCGTCTCCCCGGCGACTCAAAGCGGTTCAGGGACACGTTCCTGAAAAAGTGCGAGGTGGTGGGGATCGCTACCGAGGAGCTTTCCCCGAGCAGGGCGCTCGAGCTTGTTCCCAAACTGAACCCGTCCCTGGAAGAGGCGGTCAGGGTTCCCGACTGTTCCATCGATCCCTTCAGATTGTGCATGCTGAACATCACCTCATCCCAGAGGCGAGGCGGCCAGACACTGACCCACTACAGGGTAATAGAAATTATCAGGGAACACGGTCGGTGTGTCGGCGTCAAGGCCCGGGAAGAAACCACATCCGAAGTCAAAGAAATCCGAGGAAAGATCATCATCAATGCCACGGGTGCGTGGGGGGATCAGGTGGCACGCCTGGCCGGGGGCAACGTGCCTATGACCCTATCCAAGGGGAGCCTTGTCGTCACAAATCACCGTATTACAAATATGGTAATCAATCGGCTGCGACCTTCGTCCGATGGGGATATCGTTGTCCCCAACGAGGCGGTCTGCCTTGCCGGTACAACCTCCATAGCCGTTACCGATCCCGACAGTATCGGCGTTGACCCGGCTGAAGTGGATCTTATCGCCACCCAGGCACAACAGATGATTCCTGATTTCGGCGCGACACGTCTGATCAGGACCTATGCGGGTGTTAGGCCGTTGCTTAAGGCGGATCACGAGGACGGCAGGGCGATATCCCGGGGATTCAGAATTATAGACCATCAGGACGGGCTGTTCAGCATCCTGGGGGGGAAGCTTACCACCTATCGGCTTATGGCGGAAAAGATGACCGACAGCATCATGGCGGTCTTCGATCTGAAGACACGGTGCCGGACGGCGGAGCTTCCCCTTGAGGGGCAGGAAGAACTGAGCGGGTACCCTCTTTCCAAACGACTGCAAACCTTGGAAGACATTGTGTGTGAATGTGAACTGGTGACGGTGGATGCCGTGGAGCGGGTTGCCGGCAATATCGGCATGAGGCATATCGGAGATATCCAGTACCGAACACGGCTGGGGATGGTACCCTGCCAGGGGGGGTTCTGCACATATCGTGTACTGGGGATCATGCAGGAGATGGGGAAGATGACCCCCGAGGAATCGATGCGCGTCCTCAGGGAATTCCTCCAGAGAAGATTCAAGGGAATCAAACCGGCGCTCTGGGGCGATCAACTCCGCGAA
>JAQULO010000017.1 GCA_028718565.1 Syntrophales bacterium
TAAATTGAGAAAGAACAATACAACGCAACAAAATTAACTCCGAAACGCTGTAAGCAAAATATCGCTGCCCTTTTATTCGTAATACAAACAACCCAAAACCGGCGTTTCCGGATGGACACTAGTTAGGGACACATCCCTTTCTTACTTTCTGTCTGCTCTCCCTTCTCCATAACAACAGGAGAGCGTCCCTAACTTTCTTACGCACGTCAAATTACGGGCACACTCATCGTAGTAAAAACAGTGACAGCGACTATTTTTTGTCAAACACTTTTACTGATTGTAGAATAAAAGAGCTATTCCTCTCCCCAGGAAACAAGAACAACAATACCCCTTAAAAAATATTTTATAAAGGAATTTTATATAGTTGAAGATTTGGGTTGAACAGAAACGATATGGAATGCCACTCACCCTTCGGCTTTTCCGACTGGCGCGAGGTAGACGACGAATTCATCGGTTCCATCGACTCTAACGAGCTGATCCATCGCCTCCTGGTCATACGCCGCGATGGCACATGTCCCGGCTTCTATTGCTTCACAAGCAAGATAGAGGTTCTGGCAGACATGCCCGGCATCGAGAGCAATCACCTTGTGTGCCGCTGCTCCATAGCGCCATTCCATGCGATAGGGTATGGCCGTCCATATAAAGGTGACAGCCGCTTCTCCCGGAGACCGCTGACCGAATGACGCCCCCATGATCTTTTCTGCCATACGATCATCCGTCAATTCCAAAACAAGCTGATGCTCCACGGGGAGGTACCGGTAAAGTCCCTGATCGATCTCCGCAACGTTGAATAGGCAGAGGTATGTCTCAAGTGCATGGCGACATCCCGCGGACGGAACCGTCCGCAAGGCGTGTCCGACGTCTATCTGCTGCCGTATGCCCTGCGTTGCCCAGAGCAGAAAGGAAAGCTCATCAATGGTAAGTGGGGTTTTCCGGTAGAATCTTCGGCTACTGCGATTTTGCATTGCCGTGATAAGGTCGATCCCAATTATGCTCTCTCCACCGCTCTGCGGGACGAGGTCTATCCGCGTCGCCCCTTCCGCGAACGGTTTTTCTATGGGGGGAGGCTCGATCCCCCTGCTCTGATCGGTTTCGGAAAAATCGATGGTCTTGCGGATAGAGTCTTTCAAAAAAGACCGGCCCTGTTCAATGAGCGACTGTTTCATGCCGATATTCCCCTTCCCCGTATCGTTCGATTGCTTTTTCCGTTCCCTCGCTTACGACCCAGGCACCTCTTCCATCTCTTCATGTATAGCGGGGGTGAAGCGTGGAGTGCAGATGGCCAGGAATAGAAGATCCTCCTCTCCGGTATTCGTGATCCGTTGCGGGCAACCGGGAGGTATCAGGACAATGTCGCCGGTACTGACATCTGCTGGGGGTAAATCGCCCACCGCAACACGCCCCTTTCCCTTAAGGATCAGATACCGCTCCGTCACGCCCCGCAGGCAGTGGAGCTTCGTGCTGACCCCCGGCTCCACTCTCGCGCGCGCTATTGAAACGGCATCGTCTTCCGCAACATTTGACAGTTCAAGAATAAAACACCCCTCGTCCGTGAAAAATTCAGATCCCGTATCGCTCCTTACAATCTTTTCTTTCATTGCTCCCCTCCCTCCCTATTGCCGGGCGCTACCATTGCTCTGGTCGCCTCCAATCTGAATCTCTGCGAACAGACCCCCTTTGTTTTATGTAAGTGAAGACACTGAGCATCTAAACCACAAAACAGCGTGTGGCGGTTGAAGAAAATTCCTGCTTTCCTCCTTGATATTTCTTGTCGTGGATATCGCTTATTTTTTATACTCCCGCGGCCATACTTTTTTGAAAGCTTTCCCTGGAACAAAGCAGTAAGGACAGGCCTCCGGCGGTTCTTCCTCCACATGAATATACCCGCACATGGGGCATCGCCATGCTGTCTTACCCCCAACTTCTTCTGAAAATTCTCCCGATTCTTTCTCCCATCTCATTATCGGCACCTCTTCGAGCGAAGGCATCGCCGACTCGTAGGCTCCGAAAAGATGAGCCGCAAGGACGAGGTGCTGTACCTCCGATGTACCCTCGTATATTCGGAGCAGACGTACATCGCGAAAGAGTTTTTCAATTGGGTACATTTTAGTGTAACCGTATCCCGCACAGAGCTGTAGCGCATCACTTACCACCTCAAAAGCCATCTCGGAGGCGTACAGCTTCGCGATGGAAGCCGTTGTATTCGTCTTCATGCCTTGATCTACCTCGGTAGCGGCCCTCCAGGTCAGAAGCCGGGCTATTTCAACCTTCGTAAACATCTCGGCCAGTTTGAACTGCACGGATTGGTGGCTTGCAACAGCGGAACCGAAAGCATGCCGGATCTTCGTATATTGGAGCGCAAATTCCATGGCGGAACGTGCGGCCCCGACACCGAAAGACCCAATTACCGGACGTGTCCGGTCGAATGTCTTCATGGCAAGCATAAATCCCTTGCCCGGTTCGGCAAGAATGTTCTCTTTCGGCACTCTGGTATTTTCAAAGTGGATACCCGCCGTATTTGAGCATCGTTGCCCCATCTTGGGAATGGTTTTCCCAACTGAGATACCTTCCCAGTCCAGTTCAACGACAAAGGCACATATCCCCGCATGCTGCAACTTGGGATCCGTGGTCGCAAATACGGTCATATAGTCAGCTATACCTCCGTTGGTTATCCAGTACTTGGTCCCGTTAAGGATATAGTCGTCACCATCCTTCGTGGCCAGACATCGCATACCGGCAACATCCGATCCCATGGTCGGCTCCGATGTGCCGAAGCACATCAGCTTGAACTCTTTGGCCATTTCCCTTAAATAACGCTGCTTGAGATGCTCTTTATCGGAAAGGATGATCGGTGCCATACCCAGGGAATTATCGAATATGGATGTTGCCAGGCCGGGGCACCCTGCAGCTATTTCTTCCACAGCTATGGTCCCCTCCAGCAATCCGTATCCCTTCCCGCCATACTCGGCAGGTATGTCGGAATTCATGATACCCTCGTCAAAGGCCCGGCGGAGCACAAAGAGGGGACTCTCATCGAGTTCGTCATAATACCAGGCAACGGGCAGTATTTCCCGACGGGTAAACCCTCGCACCCTTTTCTTCAAATCCAATTGTCCCTTCGTAAGAGAAAAATTAAGCATATACCCTCCTTAATTTTCTAATTTTTCCAATGAATTGACAAATTTTTACTTTTTCAGGGAACTCATTTTAATCCGAGCTCACCGCCCAAAATCCCGGTGACAAAACGTTCTTCAAGATTCTCCCCCGGAACCAATCCGCAAATACGTTCGAAGGTTTCAGATTTACATCCCGCATTCTCGGCAGCCTTCATTCGGGAAGCATCTCAATGTAGGGGATATCATCGGCTTCCACCGCCTGCCAGAAACGTTCCAGCCATTTATCGCGCAGTTTGTCCTCAGCCGGTGCCCTGGCGATGACTGGCACCAGCGTGTCGATGGCCCCGTTGACCACCCCTCCAATGGCTCCGGATGAACTATCCACCTGTTCAATGGCCGGGGAGATTTTTTCAAGGAACAGCACGCCGCCCTCGCCGCCGAGGATGGGGTCCTTTCGGGCAGCTTTCTTGATTTCCGAAACAGCTTCCTTAATGCGCTTGATCGCCGGTTGGCCGCGCCATCCAAAGGCATGCCGCCTGAAACGGGCTCGAAAGGCCCATGTATTTTTTATGTCGGGAGACATTCTTATCAGCGCCTCTCTTTCGCGCTCAGCTTTCCGGCCAGACCATCCAAAATTTCTATCGGACGGCGTTTGCGTGCATGCATAGCTCGCAGGCTCTCCAGGTATTGATCCCATTGCGCCTGTTTCTTCTGTTTGGACATGACTGTCCCCGCTTTACGAAGATATTTTGCCGCTTCCTGGTAGGCGCTGGGCTTGACCTGGGCGATCAGTTGTTCCGCCTTACCCTTCCAGATCGCCACCGCCCGATCCGGCGCATGGTCTTGAATAGAGGAGGCAATGGTGCCTTCGTTAACCCCGTGCCACCCAAAACGGTCTTTAGGGCGCTGATCGTACCATCTCAGCACTTGGTCGGGCTTTTTCTCAAGGATAGCGATATCAATCAGATCAGCAATCAGGGGGAATCGATTGCGCTGATCCGCGTGGGGCCGGTCGAGGCCGGAACCAGGAAGGGGCCAACCCTTCTGCGCCCAGGGCAATTCGCCTTTTTCGAGGTAACACAATAAGGATTCGCGCACATGGGGCCATGCCTTGACCTTGCCTGCGGTTTTCCTGCATTCCTCGAAGGTCTGTCGTGAAGGATTACGCACAAATTCTTCAACCCGCATTGCCGCTACGGCGGGCCAGTTTTTTTCGAGAGTGCGAATTTCCCGGAGCTTATCACGCAGCCCGGCCGTAATGCCGGGCCATTTTTCTCCGAGGTCCCGAAGGCCCTGCTTTATCCATTTTTCGGCCTCTTCATAGCAGCGCTGTGCAACCAATCGTTTGACAAGACGTTCATAACTGCCCGTCTGTCTGGCCTCTGCAATGCACAGGGGGATGATCTCGTCATTTCGTCCGGCTCGCTCCAAGGCATGAATCGCCCAGTCGCTGAGCCGGTCACGTTTGAAGGTACAGCTAAAATCATCGGCACCCCTGGTGGCACCTCCTTTAAGTTTGTTTAAACGTGCCAGCAGCAAGTCTGCAAGCGCAGGCCAGGCTGTTTTTGGGTGCTCCCGGTGAAGGTATTTCTCAAAGGCATCGCACACCTCGAACTGATCATCCAGCACGGCATCCAGCGCCCAGATAAGTTTGTCTGCGGTATTGAGGGAAGACCTGTCCAAAGCATCGACAATCACCGGCATACAAGCGGCAACCTCCATCTCGGTTTCACCCTCGTCGTCGCTCTCTTCCATCTGGCGGGTGCCGGCCTTCACCAGCTCACGGCCCAGAGTCAGCACCTCATCTATGTGTCCCGCCTTGAGCAGGGCCTCAAGTTTTTTGCGAATCCCGGAATAGTCCGGCGTGTATCCCTCATTATTCCAGTGGTTCTGCCAACCGGGGTCGGCCCCAATGTCGAGGATCTCCCTGTGCAAGCGCGTCACCAGCGTTTGTATGTTTCCGGCGGTCAGCTGTTTGCGGTCGGAAAGATCCCTTGCCATCTCCGGGTACTGTCCGGCAAATTCATGGATCATCTCGATGAGCTGGGCCTTGGTCTTGCCCTTTAGAAAACCGTCGATATCCTGCCTGATATCCTCGGATACGGCATCTTCATCCTCCCAATCCTCATCATCCAGTAATTCCAGGCGATTGTCGTCATGCTTTGCTTTGGGAACCGGCTGGTTGTTTTTGATCCGCTCCAGATAATCGATCAGCACGGCCACCCCGTGTTTACAGTCGAATTCGTAAGGGCACGTGCAGTCCGACTCCGGCAGGCCGTCTTCATCCACAGCTACCCTGGTTGCATAGCGTTTCGTCCCCTCCACCCAGGCAATCAGGCTGCCGTCGCCCGTCACGGCCAGGTCGGAAACATTTCCCTGCCGTTGATAACTTTTACCCCGGGAGGTAATTTTGCCGCCGGCCCATTCTTCGATATCATCCCAAGTCATATCGGAAAATCGATCCAGTTGAGTTTTCTTTTTCGGCATTGGTCTACGTTCCTAGAGTCCTTTTTTTGTGAAAATGACAATAACTGAATGTTGAACATTTGTGTGGTGGGCTCTTAGCACCAGTGCCAGGTTGCCCATCCCACGCACTTAAACCGACAGGGCTGCGGCCTCCCGAACCCCTTCAGAAAAGCATCATTCCCAACCACACAGTCACCGGTGTGGAGAAAGCGCGTCACGTGTTCATACCTTTCAATGTCCGCTGGGTCCCTGCACCTGTGATACGTGGGTACACCTGGCCTCCAGGCCGCCCAGACTCATTTGTTCGGATATCTGATCATGCGGGATCAAAAGATAAGTCCAGGACTTGCCGCCATAAGTTTTTGCATGAACGGTTGCATGTTCACACCACACCACTGTTGCATCCGCCTTTGCAAGCACCTTCTTGTCATCCATCTCGCTTGACATCTTGGGTTCACAAAGGAACTTGCCTGTTTTAGTTTCAACCACGAAATCCGGTTCATATGATTCATCGTGGTTGTAGTGAATCTGAAAATCGCCCTTGGCGGGTTTGAACCACTTGAGCACATCCTCGTCGTTCTCGAGAATCACGGCAAAACGCCGCTCCGGATCGGAGTCAAATTTCTGTGCCGGATACAGGCATTTCTGAAATCCGCCGAAGATCATGCTCGTGATTCTATTCTTCTCGCCATCCGGGATCGGCGTCCTGAAGTCACGAACCACCTGATCCGCGCCGGCCGTGCAGGTGCTCGGACGCAGGGTCCGATATCCCTTGGTAACGTGCACCTCATAAGAGGCAGCCCTCTCCTTGAAATTGTTCTGCATTTGAGAGTGGATCAGGTTTATAAGAGATTGCTGGTGATATTGCAGCACATTCACCACGTCATCCTCCTCGCTCAGATAGGAGCGCAGGTGCGCGACAACCTGGGCAGCCAGTTTGTAGAGCGACGCCGCGTGATCATCATAATTGATATCATTGAAATCTCTCAACCCGCGCACCAGGTAATCTTCCGGCCGTTTCTCCTCGACCACGCCCGATCCGTCGTGCAGTTTGTATCGCTGCATATCGTGCAGGTGCTGAATCAGAATGTCCTGCGCCACCGGCTGCAGGTTGATGTTTCCGGTGTCCAGATCGAAATCTTCATATCCGGCGGCCACCTCGCCTTTCGGCACGACCACGATTTTGGGGACGTCGATGGAGAGGTTCTGATACAGCATCGTGGTATATTTCACCACGTTTTCGACAGTATCTTTTCCAAGACTGCCGTATAGCAGTCCGAGCTTGGGCCGGGTGATCTCCTCAACCTTCCTGACGATTTCCTTCTGAACCTCCGCGTCCTGAAGTTGTTCGCTGCTATGCAGGCGTTCGTACTGCCGTATGACCCGGGACGTTGCCTTTGCTATTTCCTGACCTTCCGGGTGCTCGAAAATGCTGCGGATCTCCGGGGCATTCTCTTTTTCTCCAACCTTCGGCATGGTCGACGAGATAATATTCTCAAAGGTGGAGTCGATGATCATCGCCTTCTTGCCCGCCTCGGTAATATCCTTTCCAATGATTACGCCGGTGCGGATGATCGAGTTCGGATCGTTGGCATGATCGATGATCTCCTGAAACCTGTCGTGCGACACGATGGTCAGGCGGTCCACGGCCGGGACGCCCACCCTCCTGCCGTATGGCAGACGCAGCCCCCGACCGATAGACTGCTCCACCAGGGTCCGGGAGTTCGCGGCACGCAGAGGGACGATGGTATAGAGATTTGTGACGTCCCATCCCTCTTTGAGCATATTGACGTGGATGACAACCTCGACCGGATTATCCGGGTTTTCAACATTCAGCAATTGCTCGACGACCTCGTCTTTCTCTTCGCCGCGTACGTTGGAATGAACGGTGATAACCTTGCCCTTGTATCGTCCCTCGAAGAAATCATCATTCTCCATAACCTGCCGCAGCGCATTGGCGTGTGTTGTATCCTGCGCCACAACCAGCATGAAAGGCTTGACAATCGACTTGTCGTTGTTTCGAGCGTATACCTCCAGTTCAACCTTGGTATTCTCATGAATCCGCACACCGTCTTCGAGTTTGACCTTTTCCAGACCCTCGGCCGAGTAATTTGCGGCATCGAAGTTCTCGCGCGTTCCCACCGCCGGCTCTTTCACAAAGCCATCGGTCATCGCACTGCTGAGGGGATAACTGTAAATCACGTTCTTGAAAGGATCTGAGCGCTGGCCAAGCTCCACCTGAGGCGTCGCAGTCAGCTCCAGCCCGAGGATGGGATTCAGCTCGTTGATCGCCCGCACACCCGCGCTGGCCCGATAGCGATGCGATTCGTCCATCAGCATCACCAGGTCGTCCAACCCGGCGAGGTAGTCGAAATAACTCTGTCCTATATATTCGCTGAGTCGCTTGATGCGCGGGCTCTTGCCGCCGCGTACCTCGCTGTTGATCTTGGAGATATTGAAGATGTTGACATGGATGGAATCGGGATTACCGAAGAGATCGCCCCCCCTCGTGCCGCGTCCGCTCTCGTAGTTATCACCGGTGATGATATCCGGCGGGTTGACCGCGAACTCGGAAATACCCTGAAAGACATACTTCGATGTGTTCGGCGTAAAATCCGCTATCAGTTTGTTGTAGATCGTCAGGCTCGGCGCAAGGACAAAGAAATGCCGGATGCCCTCACTCAAGTAGCGGTAACTGATAAAGGCCCCCATCAATCGAGTCTTGCCGACGCCCGTCGCGATGGCAAAGCACAGGGAAACAAAATCACGTTCGAAGTCTTCGACCGTCGCGAACTCGCTCTTGATCGTTTCGAGCGCCCGGGCGGTGTCGCTGCCCTTTTCAAGCGAGATGATCTCGCATATGCGGGCCAGAATCTCCAGCGAATCTCGCTGCGGGGGGCGCAGACTCAGACGGTTGCTGATGGCGTTGACCTTTTGAATGCTCATTTTGAACCCTCCCGGCAAACCGACAAGAATTTCTTAATAGGTGCTTCCGGGTGCAACTTCATTTATCCTCCGGTCCTTCTTGCATGAAATCGAACAGCGTCGCCTGGGCAGGGTTGTCCCTGCCGAATTTACGCCGTGGCTTCGCGGGCCTGTCCTCAGTCGGATCTTCCCTGTCTGCGTGCAACGCACAGGCAGGCGCCACCGGCGGGGCCTTGGGGAGGTTTTGGGTCTCCAGGCTGTAGTCGTCGTGCCCCCATTCGCATTTTTTCAAAACCGCCTTGGGTATCTTCTTTATGGTCAGGTTGGGGAACTGGCCCGGATCACAGCGGAAAGCGGAGCAGCAGATAAGCAGACTGCGCTCCGGCCCGACCTCATCGCTGAGCCGGTTCAACATCTCCCTGCTCATGAACTGGGTAGTCACGTAAAGGAAGTCCGTTTCCGTGCTCTTCCCCTGCATCCAGTAAAAATCTTCACTGGGCGCGTACTCGAACCCCTCCAGCTTGCACATGGCCTCGGCCAGCATGGCCGCGTTGAAGTCGGGGTTGATGACCTCGTTGCCCCACTCGTCTTCGACGATCAACGACGGACCCAGCCGATAGTAGCGGAACCCGCCGCCGCCTTTCCAGCTGACTGATTTGGTGATGCCGCTCATGTCTCGTCCATCAACAACGCTCTGCATTCGTGGAATAATGTGCGAATGACACGTTTCCTCAAGTTCTACCATGATCCAGCGACGTCCCATCTTGTGGGCAACTGCACCCGTCGTGCCGGAACCGGCGAAGGAGTCGAGGACCCACTCGTCTTTGCTGGAGCACATATCAACTATCCTTTTAAGCAAGGCCTCCGGCTTCTTTCCATTCGGGAAAGAGACGTTGCCCTCATTATGCAGGTTGTTCGACAAAAGATCGTCCCACATTGTTGAGGCGGCCTGACCTGTCACCCAGCGGCCATCCATATGTTTGGCTTTTGCGGAGTAGAAAATAAGCTGTTCTCCGTTGAGGAAGTACATGTCATCTCTATTCTCGCGGGGTGCCATGTATACTGTCCCCGGATTCCGGTTGCTCGCTTCAAGCTGTGCTCGACACGCTTCATTAATGTCCTTTGGTGCAACTCGCGCTGTCCTTACAATACGGTGGGGATCCGCAAGTACAAACTCATCGAGCCGTGCCTCCAATTCATCCTTGGTTGTGTATTTTCTCTTTAGCTTTCCTACCGGTAGGCCTTCTGCGGCGGCGAGCGCTTCTCTCAACGACACCAGTCGCCAACGCTCAAATGGTTCATCAACATTAATAATGTACTTGCTGTAGCGGCTGTCCCGGGTGGTAGCAACAAACACTTTCCCGGGATTCCATTGAGCTTTATCCTTTGCATAGACCAAGACATAGCTTCCTGTTGTCACTAACCCTGGATTCACTGATTTCGGCCCCGAAACCGAGCTTTGCTTGAACGTTACGATATAGGAACGGTTCTTTCGCCCGAAGATCTCATCAGCAACCACGATGAGATACCCGAGTTCGTTGTCGTCAATGTGGATGCAGAGGGTACCATCGGGCGTGAGCAGACGATGCAGAATAGTCAATCTGTCACGCATCAAACTCAGCCAGAGAGAGTGCTCAACGCCGTCGTCATAATGCTCAAAAGCCTGTTTCGTGTTGAACGGCGGATCGATATAGATGCACTTGACCTTCCCGGTAAACTCCTGCTCCAGCGCCTTGAGGGCCAGCAGGTTGTCACCGAAGATCAGCCTGTTATCGAAGATGTCGTCGTCACTGACGTGGTGGGCGGCGTGGTATGACTTCTCCGGGTCTTCGATCAGGATTCTCGGCTCCAGCTTCGGTCGATTCTCTTTTCCGATCCACGTCAGTTCAAGTTTTGTTTTTTTGTCAGCCATTCGATCTACTCTTCTTCCCTCTGTTGCAAGCGTTTCCCCGCATCGGTCAGCCGGTACTTCTGCAAACGGCTGTTGGGTTTGTCGGGGATTGTGTACTCCACCATTTTATTTTTTACCAGTTGCCTCATGAGATCATCGAGGTATCGATTTGGTTTATTTTTACCCAACTGTTTTGCAAGTTCGGATTTTGATAACTCCCCTTTATCCAGAATGGAGAAAATACGTCCAGCCATCCCTGACTCTACCCCTGACTCTACCCCTGACTCTACCCCTGACTCTGGCTTCAAGGGGACGCGTTTGGGTGCTATCGCACCAAATTCCGGCACCTTCACGACGATGCGAAACACATCTCCTTCGACCATCCGGGGATCATCTCCACCATAGGCTTTGCCATATTTCATCAACTTCCGCATACCAGAGCCTAACTCATCAGCACGGTGAATCTCCCGGAAAAAAGCGCCAATCACCGGGTTTTTGGGGAACGGCGTAAATGTGGTAGGATGGAGAACCCCGAAGCCGTGCGGTTTGTTGCTATTCTCGGTACTAACCTGTCCGTATTCGATAATCAGTTTGGCTGGAAAAGCATTGGTATATTCCCGGTGGATCAGGATATTGGAGGCTACTTCGCGAAAGATCGCGTCGCGGATACTGATACGATCAATGCCCTCCAGGAAAAACGGATCAGGTAGGTGTTTTTGGACAAAGGCAATAATCCGATCATAACTCTCGATCAGGTTGGTGCGGACCAGGTCCCGGTCATCGTAACGGTCCAGGTTAACCTTGCGCAGAATCAGATCAGTACGGTGATGCGGTACTGTTGAAAGAATGAGCTGATCGGTGCCCAGCAAAAGAATGCCTGCGAGGGTAATGCCACTCTTTTTGGTTTCGGTATCGGTCTGGTAGAGCTGGGCGCTTTGGATCAGATCCAGGTCGTCCATCTGCGACCAAGGGTGACCAGCAGTCCAGACTCCGGCCAGTTTACGACAGCGAGCGATCAAATCGGTCCGCAAATCGCTCAGCCCGACATGGGGATACACCTTATTTTCCGAGTAAGTGGTCTGCTTCCGGTGGTACAGGTCGCCCACCATGCGCGTGTGATCGGTAATATCCAGATCGCCGTCTTCATTCCGGTCGAAGATTCGCCCGTTGCAACGGTGTACCTGAGAACTCTCCGGAACAAAAATATGAAGTACGCTTTTCCCGTCAACCTGCAGCTCATCGACTGACAGATAACAGGACGGATTGATTTTCTGCGGATTGTTGATGGCCGTTACAAAATCTTTTTTAATCTGCTCCACGCAGTCGGTATCAAGACCGGTCACGGCACCCGCATCATTAACACCAAGCAGCATCTCTCCACCGTGGCGGTTGAGGAAGGCGCAGACGGTTTCATAAACATCCCGACTAAGTGCGCGGCGGCATTCCTTGAATTCAACGGAAATGCCTTCGCCCTGTTTTATCAGTTCTTTGAGATCAGGCATCAGTTCTTTCCTGATGTGTCGACAGGTCGTTCATCTGTATAAGCCCTCATAAACAGGGACAAAATATATCAGGCGAAGGTCTGTTGTCAAGCACTACGCACAAACCGGACTCTGGATCACCCTGACGGCGTAGCGGTTTTCTCCCCTCACCCCTTGATACACCCAACGGACCTGAGGCGCGCGACCTTTGTGGACAGGCCGGCCCTATGGACTATATTCACCACCCCTTCTATATCCTTATATGCCTCAGGCATCTCTTCGCTCAGGGTCTTTTTCCCCGCAGCCAGTACGATAACACCCCGATCAGCCATCTCGGCGGCGATCGAGCGGTTCCGGCTCGCTTTCATCGCCCTGCCTCGACTCATTACCCGCCCTGCGCCGTGGCAGGTACTGCCGAATGTCTCTACGAGTGCCCTGTCTGCCCCCGCGAGCACGTATGATCCGGTCCCCATGTCTCCCGGTATCAGGACCGGCTGCCCTGTTTCGCGGTACAGATCCGGCAGGGCGGGGTGCCGGGGGGGCAACGCCCTCGTCGCCCCCTTGCGGTGCACGCACACCCTTCGTTTCCTGCCCTCTATCTCAAACGCTTCCACCTTTGCGATGTTGTGGCACACATCGTAGACCAGCTTCATCCCTATGTCGCGTGGAGAGCGCCCAAGTATCTCCTCAAAGGTCTGTGCCGTCCGGTGCATAAGTATCTGTCTGTTCGCCCAGGCATAATTCGCTGCGCAGGCCATGGCGCCCATATATTCCTTCCCCTCATTGGAGGTAAGATACGCACAGGCCAGCTGCCGGTCGGGGAGGGGAAAATCCAACGCACTGCTGTGCTTGACCATTCGAGCGAGATAGTCATCGCACACCTGATATCCGAAACCCCGTGATCCGGTGTGAATGGCGACGGCAACCTGGCCTTCGGTAGTCAATCCGAATACAGAAGCGACGCGTCGGTCGAAGATCTCTTCCACGACCTCTATCTCCAGGAAATGGTTTCCGGAACCCAGTGTCCCCAGTTGTCTCCTCCCCCGCTCGAGAGCCCGGTCACTCACGAAGGCGGGGTCTGCCCCCTCCATGGCGCCGCTGTCTTCGGTCGTGGCCAGATCGCTGAACAATCCATAGCCTCGATTGACCGCCCACGCAGCTCCCTGACGCAGCACCTTCTTCTCCTCATCCTCCGAAAGCTTTAGGGCGCTTTCGGAGCCAACACCGGCAGGTATGTTCTTGAAGAGGGCGACGACAAGCTCTCTCATCCTGTCCCTGATCTCTTCGATCTGGAGGTTGGTCACCATCAGGCGAACGCCGCAATTGATGTCATACCCCACTCCTCCGGGAGAGATAATCCCCTCTTCCATGTCGAAGGCCGCGACACCGCCGATGGGAAACCCATATCCCCAGTGAATATCAGGCATTGCCAGCGAATGGCTGATGATTCCGGGGAGATGCGCCACATTGGCAACCTGCTTCAGGCTTTCATCCGTGCCCATCGTTTTCATCATCCGCTCATCGGCATAGATTATTCCGGGGACTCGCATCCCACCTGTCGGGGGAATAATCCACCGCAACTCATCAAGCCGTTCGATCCTGATATCAGACATCACAGATAACCCTCCCAGTCCACCCCTGCGCGGTCCTGTGTATCTGTGCCCGGTGGTAGGTGACTGCCTTTATCTCAACATTCACGGTGTGCCGGTCGTGCGCGAAGGGTTCTCCTGTTCCTGTTGCGCGCAGGTGAAAACCGTCCATCTCGGCGATCTCGCACTCCTTCAGCAGCCAGCCTTCACCGTTGTACAGGTACAGAACCTCCCTGAGAAAGTTGACCAGTACCTCCTCCCTGTCGCCCCCTTCGGCGACAATCGCCCGCTCTTCCCTCCCCCGTACACAACGGCTGTCGGTCATGATATCAAAAAGGGCGAGGGCGGCATTTTCGAAGAGATCTCTCTCGTCTGTCCCGTATATCTCCACCCCGAGGTCGGCCGTATGCTCGAATATTCGGTAGGGCGGGCGCGGTGCCTGATTCGTCGCTTTGATCACAGTGGTTACCTGTCGATTCAGGAAGGATAGAACGCCTGCCTGAGGAGCGAATCTCCATTAATTTCTTTTCAGTGTATATACGTGCGAGATACCCAGCAGAAAGGGGCGCGAGGCGATCACCGTAAAACCGCTCTCTTCAAGGAGCTTTAAGAGTACGTCGGGTGGGGGGAAGTCCATGACGGAATCTCGCAGGTATCGATATGCCTGATTACTTCCGGAAATAATACCCCCAATCACGGGAAGAACGTATTTAAAATAGGTAAAGTATATACTTTTGAAAACCCGGTTTGAGGGTACTGACAGCTCAAGGATCGCTATTACGCCCCCTTTTTTGATGATGCGGTACAACTCGTCGAGGCATCGGTCGAGTCTGATGACGTTCCGTATCCCGAAGGCGACCATGGCACGGTCAAAGGTTTCGTCCCGGAAGGGCAGAGTGATGGCGTCCCCATTGATCAGGAAATAACGGTTTGTATCCACATATCTCCAGGCCTTCCGAGCCGCCTGCTCAAGCATCCCGGCCGACAGATCAATCCCCACGACCCGGCACCTCGAATCACGCAGGGCGCCGAGGGCCAGATCCCCTGTCCCCGTCGCAATATCCAACACCAGACAGTCTCCCTCGATACCCAAGGATTGTATGGTCTTCTTTCTCCAATACCTGTCAAGGGAAACCGAGAGTATCTTGTTCAATCTGTCGTAGGAAGGGGCTATGCGGTCAAACATGTCCCCTATAATCGCCGGCCGTTTATCCACTCTCTAATTCGCTTCCATGCTACAGATCTCGGCTGCGGGAGTTACTTTAAGGCCCCCTGCTAAAAATCAAAGGTCCCCGACTCCGCGCCGGGCAGTTCCTCTTCCTCGACCGTATCCGGTTCTTCGCGTTCCACGCGCGCCAGTCCTACCAGTGTCTCTCCATCGGCCAGATCAATCAGCTTGACTCCCTGGGTGCTGCGATGCAGGAGGGAAACCTCGTTCACGCCAAGCCTTATAATATTTCCCGCGTTGCTGATCAGCATAATGTCCTCATCTCCCGTCACCTGTTTTATCCGTGTAACAAATCCAACTTTGGGTGTTGTTTTAAGGTTGATAATGCCCTTTCCACCCCGTGACTGAAGCCGATATTCCGAAATCTCCGTTCTCTTGCCGAATCCCTTATCTGAAACCGTCAGGATGGAATTGCTGTCGCTGAGGACCTCCATACCTACCACTTCATCGTCCTTGGCTATCCTGATGCCCATGACTCCCCGGGATGTTCTACCCATGGGACGAACATCTTTCTCATTAAACTTTATTGCGTTGCCCCTCCTGGCACCGAGGAATATGTCCTGGTCACCGTTTGTCTGTTTGACATCGATCAGTTCATCCCCCTCGTCGAGTGTCAACGCGATGATGCCACCGGTCCGGGGATTCGAATAGGCAATAAGGTCCGTCTTTTTGATAATCCCCCGCCTGGTCGCCATGACGACAAACTTACCCGGAATGAACTCACGTACCGGAAGGACAGCAGTAATCTTCTCATTCGGCGATACCCCTATCATGTTCACAATCGCCTTTCCCTTTGCGGCCCTTCCCGCCTGGGGAATCTGGTATATTTTCAGCCAGTACACGCGCCCCATATTGGTGAAAAACAGGATATGACTATGTGTTGAGGCTATAAACATCCTCTCGAGAAAATCGTCTTCCTTCGTACCCATTCCGACCTTGCCGCGACCGCCACGATGCTGGCTCCTGTACAAACTGACCGGATTTCTCTTGATATAGTTCTGGTGTGATATGGTCACCACCATATCCTCCTCCACAATCATATCCTCAATCCCGATATCGGTACTGCTCAAGACTATCTCCGTTCTTCTCGCATCCCCGTATCGCTTCTGTATATCCTCCAACTCTCCTACTATGATCTCCAAAACCTTCCGGGAGTCCGCAAGGATGCCCTCCAGCTCTTTGACAAGGGCCGATGTCTCGATATGCTCTTCGCGTATCTTGTCGCGCTCCAGACCGGTCAGCCGTTGAAGCCTCATCTCCAGAATAGCCTTGGTCTGTGCCTCACTCAGGCCGAATCTGGCCATCAGCTCTTCGGCTGCCGTTTTCGCGCTTTCGGACGCCTTTATAACGGCGATGACCTCGTCTATATTGTCGAGGGCGATGATGAGCCCCTCCAGGATATGCAGCTTCTCCTTGGCCCGGGTCAGTTCAAACATCGTCCTTCTGATAATAATTTCTTTTCTAAAATCAACAAACTTAACCAGTACTTCTTTGAGGTTCATCAATCTCGGCTGTCCCCGGTCAATGGCCAGCATGATGATACCAAACGTCGATTCCATCTGGGTGTGCTTATACAGCTGGTTGAAAATAACCCCCGACATCTCGTCCCGCTTCAGATCGATGACGATCCTCATCCCTTCTCGGTCCGATTCATCCCTCAAGTCGGCTATGCCGCTGATCTTCTTTTCTTTTACCAGATCCGATATTTTTTCTATCAGATGTGCCTTGTTCACCATGTAGGGAAGTTCCGTAATGATGATGCTTTCCCTGTCGTTTCTGGCGTTTCGCTCGATGATTGCACGTGCCCTGAGCCTGATTATGCCGCGCCCCGTACGGTAGGCGGAGACGATCCCGTCTCGTCCGTTGATAAATCCTGCCGTAGGAAAGTCGGGCCCCTTGATGAATACCATCAGATCATCAACCGAAAGCTCGGGGTTATGGATGAGTTCTATGATCCCATCGATCAGTTCGGTTAGATTATGTGGGGGGATATTGGTTGTCAAACCAACCGCGATACCCGATGACCCGTTGAGAAGGAGAGTCGGAATCCTGGATGGAAGAACCACCGGCTCCTGAAGAGAGCCGTCGTAGTTAGGAATAAAATCAACGGTATCCTTTTCGAGATCCGCAAGAAGTTCATCCGCCAGTTTTGCCATCCTGATCTCGGTATACCGCATGGCCGCCGGAGGATCCCCGTCAACGGATCCAAAATTTCCCTGGCCGTCAATCAGCGGATACCGCATAGAGAAATCCTGCGCCATCCTTACGACGGTATCATACGCAGCCGTGTCGCCATGGGGATGATATTTACCAATAATATCACCCACTATCCTCGCGGATTTCTTATAGGGCCTGTTCCACCGGTTTCCAAGATCAGACATGGCGTACAGCGCCCTGCGGTGAACCGGCTTTAATCCGTCCCTGATATCTGGAATGGCTCGTCCTACAATCACGCTCATCGCGTACTCCATGTAGGACTTTTTCATCTCACTTTCTATCGTTACCGGTATATTCTTCTGGAACAGCTGATCCATAATCCTTCAAGACCTTTCTACCTGTTAGAATGTGTTGCTAGTGTTCTATATACCCGCCCGTAAGAGCACTCTTCGTAAGAAGGATGCCTTCATTACACACGCAAGAGCATTGGTGTGGCGGAGATGGTTGGGGAATGCACTTTATTGTCCCTGAGCTGATATGTTACACGTCCAGATTTGAGACATTGAGCGCATTTTCAAAGATAAAGTTCTTGCGCGGTTCTACCTGGTCCCCCATAAGTGTCGTAAATATTTCGTCGGCGGCCACAGCGTCTTCCACCTTTACCTGGAGAAGGGTCCTTCTCTCGGGGTCCATCGTAGTCTCCCACAACTGCTCCGGGTTCATTTCCCCCAGGCCTTTGTATCGCTGTATGGACAACCCCTTTTGACCAGCCTGAACCACGTAATCTATCAGTGCCCTCATGTTCTCAATCTGTTTCTCCCTCCGCACATCATCGGCGTCTGTTTCCACTACGGTGTAGGGAGCTTCTCCGAGAGGAGTGATCTGGCTGATATGAACCTTGGCCTCTGTAAATTTCGGCATATTGAATATGTCTTTATCTATCCACGTCGTATGGTCCTGTCCATTCTTCTTTAAATTAAAAAATAACTTATACCCGCCATGCTCTACGTCCGCTTCGGTCCAATACGAGACAACCCGCGCTCCAACAGCTTTGCTTATCCTTTTGCCTGTACTGGAGAGCATGTCCTCGTTCTCAAAATCTTTTTTGGAAAAGGCCGGATCTCCGGCCAATAATCTCATAATATCTTCATCCTTGCCGCTATGGTTAAACTTTTCCAGTATGGCATCGAGCCGTATTCCCTTTTTTATCAGGACCAGCAGTTTGGGTCCTGTGATAATTGTTCCTTCTCCCGTCACAAGCCTGACCTTTTCCACCCCGCTCGTGAGAATATAATCATCCATTTCTTCTTCATTGCTGATATACCACTCCTTTTTCTTATTCGTTATCCTAAAGAGGGGGGGCTGGGCTATATAGAGATACCCTCGCTCCACCATTTCACGCATGTGCCTGAAAAAGAAGGTCAAGAGCAGGGTCCTGATATGAGCTCCATCGACATCCGCATCAGTCATTATGATAACCTTGTGATAGCGAAGCTTCGTAATATTATAGTCTTCCTCCCCTATTCCGGCACCAAGAGCGGTGATAATAACTCTGATCTCGTTATTGTTGAGCATCTTGTCAAGGCGTGCCTTTTCCACATTCAGCACTTTCCCCCGGAGCGGAAGAATGGCCTGATTACTCCTGTCTCTCCCTTGTTTCGCAGAGCCACCCGCTGAATCCCCCTCAACGATATACACTTCACTCCTTGCTGGGTCTTTCTCCTGGCAATCCGCCAATTTACCCGGAAGGGAGGTAACCTCAAGCGCGCTTTTCCTTCGTGTTAGCTCTCGCGCCTTCCGTGCGGCATCCCTTGCCCGTGCGGCATCGATGGACTTTGAGACTACCTGCCGCGCGATGGTTGGGTTCTCTTCGAAATAACTTCCCAATTTATCATATACAACCGCTTCCACCAAACCCTTAACTTCACTATTGCCTAGCTTAGTTTTTGTCTGCCCTTCAAACTGCGGGTTTTTCAATTTAACGCTGACCACACAGCCTAACCCCTCCCTGACATCTTCGCCCTTCAGAGTTGTTTTATCGTTTTTTCCAATACCGCTGTTGATAATGTAGTTATTGATCACCCTCGTAAGGGCGGATTTGAACCCGATCATATGGGTCCCACCCTCAGTGGTATTGATGCTGTTCGCGTACGAAAAAACGTTTTCCATGTATCCCTCATTGTATTGAAGGGCTAGTTCAACGGAACAGTCATCCTTTTCACCACTGATGTAGATGGG
This sequence comes from Syntrophales bacterium, assembly GCA_028718565.1. GTDB lineage: Bacteria > Desulfobacterota > Syntrophia > Syntrophales > UBA2210 > UBA6078. Next base: position 19,092 of record JAQULO010000017.1, read on the forward strand.
CTTATCGTGAATGACCTTTTTATTTCGGTTAATATACTCAACAAATGAAATAATTCCACCATCATAGAAGAATTCATTTCTTTTATCATTTCTCTCATCATCAATAATGATCTTTATTCCACGATTTAGAAAAGCAAGTTCTCTCAGCCTGTTTGAAAGGATGTCAAAGCTGAAATCGATTTCCTCAAAGATCTCAGCATCCGGCAGGAAGGTTATTTTTGTCCCCCTTCTCTTGGTCTTTCCTACCTCTTCAAGGGGATGATCTGGTACACCTCTTTTATACGATTGTCTATATACCTTACCGTCTCTACGCACCTCCAGTTCGAGATATTCAGACAGAGCGTTAACCACGGAAACACCCACCCCGTGAAGTCCGCCTGATATCTTATAGCTGTCGTTGTTAAATTTTCCCCCCGCGTGGAGTTTGGTCAGTACCACTTGGGCAGCGGACACCTTTTCCGTCTTGTGCATGTCCACAGGGATGCCCCGTCCATTATCTTCGACCGTAACACTGTTATCAACGCGTATCTTAACCTGTATTAAATCACAATACTCCGCAGACGCCTCATCAATACTATTATCCACCACCTCATATACCAGATGATGAAGCCCCTCCTTACCGGTACTGCCTATATACATGGCAGGCCTTTTCCTGACAGCCTCAAGCCCATCAAGAACCTTTATACTATCAGCACTATATGAAGTTTCCAATCCCGTTTAACCCAATCCTTTCTCGGTTCTGAGTTTTATAGGCATCACAACACACATGTAGGCATCACTCCCGATATTTTTAATCACGCCTGGACCATCACCACTTCTCATTTCAAACGACACAACATCTCCATCAATAGGGTCAATGGCATCTATAAGATACCGTACGCTATACCCCACCTCCACCCTTTCCCCATTGTATGACACATCGATTTCATCCTTTGCCTCTCCAACATCCGGGTTAGTAGAGGTCAATACCATTCTTTGATCGTACACCTCTATCCTCACTCCGCTAAACTTCTCGGTTGACATGACACTCATCCTCTTGAGAGAGTGAAGTATCTTATCTTTATTGATTTGTATTTCCACTCCCCCCTCTCGCGGTATCACCCTCTTGTAATCAGGGTACTCCGAGTTAATAAGACTTACCCTCAACACCGTGTCCTGATTTTTCACGATACATACGCCGTCCATAACACAGATACCAACAATATCACCATCTTCAACCAGTTTCCTAATCTCAGAAACTCCCTTTCGCGGTATTATGATACCCTTTATGGTGCGACCATCGTTTTCCTCACCCACCAAAAGCACGCTCGCAAGAGATAATCTATGACCATCAGTTGCAACCACGGAAACCTTTCCGCCTTCAACCTCAAAGAGGACCCCATTCAAATTTGGTCTCATTTCATCCTGAGAGATCGCAAAAAATGTCTTTTCAAAAACATTTTTTAGTACATTACATGGTATCCCAATTAAATCCACGTCTTCTATATCAGAAACCTCAGGAAAATCGTCCGCAGAAATACCGGGTATTTTATATATTATCTTACCGCATGTCACATTTACCCAGTTATTTTCCATAACCGTAAAAGTTATAACATCCCCCTCTATCTCTCGTACCATCTCAAATAATTTTCTAGCTCCAACCGTCATTTCTCCCGGAGTAATAATCGTTGCGTCATAGAATGATGTCAACCCTACTTCCCTGTCGGTAGCCACTATTCTAATCCGTTCAGATTGTGTTCTAATAAGAATATTATTGAGAATCTGGAGGGTTGTCCTCTTTTCTACAATACTTAGAGTTTTTTGAATGCCCTCTAAAAAGACATCTCTCTTGATAGAAAATTCCATATGGTCACCTATTTTTTAAAAAATATGTAAGTAAAAAAATATAGCAGTAGTAGTAGGCCCTGTTAATATGTTGATAGATTTCTGTAGCTAGTGTAAAACTCTAACTATAAACCCCTATATATTCCTTTATAACGTGTTAGTATCCGGTGTGTAAAATCATCTCTATTTCTTCCACGATTTTTCTTATTTCATAATCCTTTTCCATTATTTTTATTATCTTATTATTCGAGTAAATAACTGTCGAGTGATCCCTTCCACCAACCTTTTCGCCTATATCCGGGAAAGAACTGTTGGTCAGTTTCCTCGCAAGATACATGACGATATGCCGTGAGAGCACAACATTTTTATTTTTTTTCGGAGATTTTATATCTCCTACCTTAATATTTAATTTTTTTCCAACAGCTTTCATAATTTCATCTATGGTCACTTCTCTCTTTGCCGCATGTTTCAGAAGGTTCTTTATAACATCCATAACAATATCTATCTTTATTTCCTTTCCCGTAAGAGAGGAATAGGCTGCTATCCTGGTAAGTATTCCCTCCAACTCCCTTATATTGGAGTCTACGACAGAGGCTATATAATGTGTAACCTCTTTTGACAGATTAAGACTATTCTCCTGCGCCTTCTTTTCGATAATGGCGATTCTTGTTTCAATATCCGGAGGTTGAATATCCGCTATCAAGCCCCACTCAAAACGGGATCGCAGCCTACCCTCAAGATCATGTATTTCCTTAGGAAATTTATCACTCGTCACGACAATCTGTTTCCCTGAGTCATGCAGAGTGTTAAAGGTGTGAAAAAATTCCTCCTGGGTTCTTTCCTTTCCTGCAATAAATTGAATATCATCCATGAGGAGTGAATCGATCTTTCGGTATTTTTCCCTGAAATTCGACATTTTATCATATCGGATAGAATATATGAGTTCATTCATAAATTCCTCGGCCGATACGTAGAGAACATTTTTTTTAGGGTAGAGGGAAACAGTATGGACACCAATGGCGTTGATAAGATGTGTTTTTCCCAGACCGACACCGCCGTAAACAAATAAAGGATTATAATTACGTGCAGGTTGTTCCGCCACCGAAAGAGCGGCAGCATTTGCAAACTGGTTGGACGACCCTACAACAAAACGTTCAAAGGTATATTTTAAGTTAAGGGATGAATGCAGGCGCACAGGGTTGCTTTTAACGGCTTTTTGGACAAGCATTGCACTTGATGTATCACTGTCCTCTGACTTACTGACAATAAATTTTATATCCACCTTTGTACCCGAAACATTTGAAAGAGAACTGCTGATCAGGTCGATATAGTTTTCAACAAGCCAGTCCTTAAAGAACTTATTTGGCACTCCTAGAAGCACATTATTATCTTCCAGAGAAATTACCCGAATAGGTTTTATCCAGGTGTCAAAGTTCTGGTGGCTAACCTTTTCTTTAATTATTTTAATACCTTCGTTCCAAAAAGCTTCCAAAGTCACAGATCCTTATAAACAGTGTTATCAACAGGTGTTAATTAAATTTCCCATCTTTCCTTTTTAAGATCGACGTCTTATTGGTCATCCCCACCCATGATGACATCAGATAATCTATCCAATTCATTAGGGGATAGAAACCTAATTTCTATAACACCTCCCTTGCGTAATGGTTTGATGTTGGTCCTTGCCATTAAGTGCTCAGATATTTTATTTTCAAGGTCTGTTATATATATATCCTTCTCTATAACTTTTTTCTTTTTAGGGTGGGCATAATGTCCTTTCACCAACTTTTCAGCTTCTCTGACGCTGAGTTTTTTCCTTATAATCTCCCGTAGAGCAGCTATCTGCTCCTCCTGCGAATCAAGCGATAAAATAGCCCTCGCATGCCCGGCAGAGATTTCTTTCTTCATCAGTGCTTCCTTTGCCTCTCTGGGAAGATTCAGGAGGCGGAGGGAGTTTGCTATGGTTGATCGCTCCTTGCCCACCCGTGCCGATATTTCTTCCTGAGAAAGGTGGAATGTTTCTATCAGGGTATGATATGCCCCCGATTCTTCTAGGGGATTCAACTCCTCACGTTGAATATTTTCTATAAGAGACAATTCCGCTACGTCCAGGTCTTGAGTCTTATGCCTGATCAGGATGGGAACATCTTGCAGCCCTGCAGCTTGGGCTGCTCTCCATCTGCGTTCCCCGGCAATAATTTCATAACCCGCAGCATCGTCGGACTTTCGCACAAGAATCGGTTGAAGTAAGCCGTTTTTTTTAATGGAATCTGCGAGCTTTTTTTGTTCGTGCTCGGCAAAAACCTTTCTGGGCTGAAACCTGTTCGGGGATAAGTCCTCGATCCCGCACATGGCGAAATGCGGTTTGTCGGCGGGATCCTCCATAAGATCTGGGAATATGGCACCAAGACCCTTCCCCAAAGCGTTTTTCTTAGACATTATACCCTTCCATTTGCCATGATTTCCCGTGCCAGAGCCATATATGAAACTGCGCCCCGGGACTGGATATCGTACAGTATAATAGGCAATCCATGGCTGGGACTTTCGGAGAGCCTGACATTTCTTGGTATGACGGTTTTAAACACGCTAGACCCAAAAAACTTCCTGGCCTCGTCGGCCACCTGGTGGGAAAGCCGGTTCCTCTGGTCGAACATGGTCAGTAATATACCAGACAGGGACAGAGATGGATTGAGCCGGGCCTGTACCAGTTTAACAGTGTTGAGAAGTTGCCCCATTCCTTCCAGTGCAAAAAATTCGCATTGCAGTGGAATTATGAGTGAATCTGATGCTACTAGGGAATTAACAGTCAAAAAGCCAAGAGACGGAGGACAGTCGATTATAATAAATTCATAAGGGGTGTCAATTTTTTTTAGAAAGTTTTTCAGTCTTTTTTCTCTATCGGGGAGCGATACGAATTCTATTTCAACGCCTATAAGATCCCGGTTAGAGGGGATAATGTCGAGTGTTGTGATATCAGTCTTACATACAATGTCCTGAAAGGGGACATCTTTAATCAGGCCGTAGTAGAGATTTTTTTCATGTATCGTGGAGGGGTCGATACCCACACCACTGGTGGCGTTTCCCTGAGAGTCACAATCTATCAGGAGTGTTTTTCTTTCTGCAGCGGCCAGGGAAGCCGACAAATTAATGGCGGTCGTTGTTTTACCCACGCCCCCCTTCTGGTTGGCTATGCATATGACTTTTCTCATTATTTTACAGAGATTCTTTCTGCAAGTTCGCGGTTAGAAAAACGTTGACATGCTAGCATACAACAGGGCGTTTGAGAAGGAGTAATTTAGAAACGCAGCCCATCCGGGACCCGTTTGGTAACGCCGCTTACCCTATGACAGATTCTTGGTGAAACAGAGGAGCTTTCTTGATTCGCCCGTTATGGGAAGTTCTATCTCATGGGATTCCGTCAAGACAAGACACGTTTGTCCGATGGTATCCGCCCCCTGTGCAAGTTCGGCATCGACATGTTTTCCCTTCATAGCTATCAAGGTTCCTCCGTCGGACAGGAAAGGCTCTCCCACGGCGAGAAAATAGGGGATTTTGAAGGTCGCCCTGGATATGACGATATCAAAAGAACCCCTGTAGGTTTTCTCAAACGCTAACGATTCAGCCCTGCTGTTTATGACCGAGATGTCTCTCAGCCCAAGCTTGCGGATAACGCTCTTGAGGAAAGAGGTCTTTTTGCGGGACGCATCGAGAAGAGTAACGTGCAGCGACTCCCTGGTTATCTTGAGTGGAAGGCCGGGCAGACCGGCCCCTGTCCCGATATCCAGCAGTTTTGAATGATCGTCTTTGATAAGCCGTGCAGGGGTAAGAGAATCGATCAGGTGTTTGGTTATATCAAGAGGGGACTTTAGTGAGACAAGCGACATTTTTTCGTTCCAGAAGAGTAATTCACGGTAATATTCCATGAGAAGGCCTATCTCGTGATCGGTGAGGATTATTCCAATATCTCTGGCGGCCCCGGCGAGTATATGCTGTGTATTTTCCATTTGTAACCGATCAGATCCATAGGGGTAGAGGCGCGAGAAATGATAGCATGAAAACCTTGAAAAGCCTGGTGTGCCCCTAACATCATATTTTAAAAGGTTTATATCTGCGATGGAAGACCTTAACAAGTTATGATATAGCATAACCGGTCGTGGATTCTAGGCCATGAGCGACCTTTATGCAATACCAAAAAGGGATACCAAAAAGGGCTAGGGGCGAAACGTGGAAAAGGCAAGTATGGAGAACCTGACGGTAGTACTGAACAAGCCGAAACATCCTGGCAATATAGGGTCTGTTGCCAGGTGCGCTAAAAATATGGGAATAAGCCGTGTCATCGTCATCAATCCCCTGAATATCGATAGGGAAAAAATTGAACAACTGTCGACCCATTTTGCCCTGGATGTCGTTGAAAAAATACAATATTTTGACAGGTTGGATCAGGCGCTTGCTCCCTTTCAGTATGTTGTGGGGACAACCGGAAGATCGGGGGACACCAGCCTTAAAAGGTCTATGATATATCCACGGAAAATGGCGGAAGAGATCATTGGTATATCTCAGAACAACAAGGTGGCCCTGGTCTTCGGTCCAGAAGACCGGGGGCTTACCAACAAGGAGCTCATGTACTGTGATCTACTGGTCAAAATTCCCACGTCGGACGATTTGAGATCCATCAACCTTTCACATGCGGTCATGATTATATGCTATGAGATCTTTACCGCATGTTCTGAGGAAACATCTGTTTTTACACAGAAACTGGCTACGGTGGCGGAGACCGAGGCAATGTACGATCATCTGAAGGGGATGTTTCTGCGGATAGGCTTCATAAAGGCGCAGAACCCGGATTACTGGATGACAAATGTGAGGCGCTTCTTTGCGAGGACCACGCTGCTTGCCAGGGATGTGAAAATAATACGGGGCATATGTCATCAAGTCGATCTGTATGGGAGGGAAAAGGTCCCGTGAGCCACGACCGGGGGAACATCATAAAAAACTTGACTTTGACTTATGCGAACCTTACTTTATCTCGCGACAACAGCATGGTGAGTGACGGACTTATCGTTACTGTTGGTAGCGGGTTCTCATGATAACGATGCCTCGTGGATCCTGAGGGATACCATGTCGGCAGTAGAGGGGATTCGGATGATTGTAGTGACAGGCGGAGCGGGATTTATAGGTAGCGCGGTCGTATGGAAACTGAATACACAGGGGTTTGATGATATTGTCATCGTTGACAGTCTTGGAATATCAGAAAAGTGGAAGAATCTGGTCAATAGACAGTTTGCAGATTATCTGGACAAAGAGGATTTTCTTGAGCTGGTTCTTGATGATGCGATGCCATTTGAGGTTGAGGCCATTGTCCACATGGGCGCGTGTTCCTCAACAACGCAGCGGGATGCTGACTACCTTATGGAGAACAATTATCACTACACCGCCCAGCTTGCGCGATGGGCCGTCGAAAGGGATATACGCTTCATCTACGCGAGTAGCGCGGCGACCTATGGAGACGGCGCCTTGGGCTTTTCCGATGAGGACAGCGTAAGCACGCAGCTGCGACCCATAAATATGTATGGGTATTCCAAACAGTTGTTTGATCTCTGGGTCCTGCGAAATGGGCTGGAAGGAAAAATTACGGGCATAAAATTTTTTAATGTCTTCGGGCCGAATGAGTATCACAAGGGGGACATGCGGAGCGTAATTCACAAATCGTTTGGACAGATTCGTGAAACGGGAAGCGTGAGGCTTTTCAAATCTCATCAGTCTGATTTCCGTGACGGCGAGCAGAAGAGGGATTTTATCTATGTGAAGGATTGTGCGAACGTAATCTGGTGGTTTCTGGAAAACAGAGAGGCAACCGGGCTGTTCAACCTCGGGACGGGACAGGCCCGGACGTGGAACGATCTGACGCGGGCGGTATTTGCTGCGATGGGCGCGAAGCCCGAGATTGAATACATAGAGATGCCGGAAACGATCAGGTCGCACTATCAGTATTTTACTGAAGCGAAGATGGACAAACTCCTTGCGGCGGGGTGTCCTGTGCGGACCTTGCCGCTCGAGGATGCCGTGTCGGATTATGTTAGAAATTATTTGGAAAAAGACTCGATGCATTTGTAGCGGCTGAACATCGGGGGGTCAAGAATGAAGATTGTTAGATTCTATTCGCCGAGTGGTGAGCGGTTGTACGGGGCGTTCGATCCCGATGTGCCGGACAGGGCCACGGTGATTTCCGGTGATATCTTCGGGAACATGGAACTATCGGGAAAGGTGGAGCGCATAGAGAGCTTCCTGCCCCCCGTCTCTCCGCCGAACGTCATCGCCCTTGGCCTGAATTATGGAAAACATGCTGATGAAACAGGGTTGCGGGGCGCGGAGAGACCGGTCATGTTCCTGAAGGCCACGACCAGTATTGTTGGCCATGGATCACCCATTATGCTTCCCACAGCCGGTCCCGATGAAGTGGACTATGAAGCTGAACTTGCCATAATAATTGGTAAAAAAGCAAAAAATGTTTCTTGTGCCGACGCCCTTAACTATGTGCTGGGATATACTTGCGCCAATGATGTCAGCGCTCGTGACTGGCAGGCGCGCAAGCAGAAAAAACAATGGGCGAGGGGGAAGAGTTTTGATACGTTCTGCCCAATCGGGCCATATCTCGTGACGAAGGATGAGGTAGAAAACGCGGGTAGGCTAGGAATCCGGACGATACTCAACGGTGAAATTATGCAGGATTCTAATACATCCGACATGATTTTTGACATTCCCGCAATAATCAGCGATATCAGCGGCTCCCTGACGCTTTTGCCCGGGACGGTGATACTGACAGGGACACCGGAGGGAGCGGGCTTTGCGCGCATTCCGCCCGTATTTCTGAAGGAGGGAGATAGTGTTACCATTTCTATTGAGCATATTGGTGAACTGACAAATCCTGTGACGAGGGAATAGTGAATAACCGCTTTGAGATAGGATAGAGAAGCGTTTCTTATAACGGTTTGTGCTTTTTTGTGGGGAAGGTAGGTATGCTGGCCGCCCTACTACTATTGTTGGATAGTGCCTTCTCGTGCCGTAAAAAGGGGCTGAGGGAGGTCCGTCTGGAATGGAGTTTTTAATTCTGAAGTATTGGGGGGATGCAATGAATTCTGAGAGAACAAAAAAAAGAAGGCGGTTCATGTCAGCCTTGGGAGCGTTTCTTGTAGCGATTTTTATCCTTTCCTTTGCAGGGACAATACACTTCTCTGCCCTGTCTTTCGATATGTCTTCGCGTGATGCCATCGCGTCTTCAACAGCGGAGGGGATCAGCAGCGCCCCATTGTCCTTTGCCGACCTTGCGGAGCAACTGAAACCTGCGGTTGTCAATATCAGCACAACAAAAACAATAGCTACCGGCGGATACCGGTCCCCTCTAAACGATCCGCGATTTGAAAGGTTCTTCGGCGGCGATGAGTTCTTTAAAAGGTTTTTTGGTGATATGCCGGAGAGAGAGCTTAAGCAGAGGAGCCTGGGATCCGGGTTCATCATCAGTGAGGATGGATACATTTTTACGAACAATCATGTTGTGGAGAAAGCCGATAAGATAGTGGTCAAACTTTCCAACGGGAAGGAGTACGATGCCACGATAAAGGGCAAGGATAAAAATACGGACATAGCCCTGCTGAAGATAGAACCTGACAATGGGTTGCCGGTTGTCAAGTTGGGTGATTCTTCAAAACTGCGGGTTGGGGATTGGGTTATCGCGATAGGAAATCCGTTCGGTCTCTCCCAGACCGTAACGGCGGGAATCGTAAGCGCTAAGGGGCGGGTTATTGGAGCCGGACCGTATGATGACTTTATACAGACCGACGCCTCCATCAACCCCGGGAATAGCGGGGGCCCCCTCTTCAATCTTAGCGGAGAGGTCGTGGGGATCAATACGGCAATCGTTGCCCAGGGACAGGGAATAGGTTTTGCCATACCGGTAGATCTGGCCAAGGAGATTCTCCCCAACCTGAGAACGAAGGGGAAGGTGATACGCGGTTGGTTGGGCGTTTCCGTTCAGGGTATCACTGAGGATATTGCCAAAAACCTGAAGCTGAAAACGGTCGAGGGAGCCCTTGTCTCTGATGTTTTTAAAGGGGATCCTGCCGATAAAGCGGGGATAAAGGCAGGGGACGTCATAATTGAGATTGACGGAAAGAGTGTAAAGGATACCCATGGGCTCATAAAGATCGTAGCAGGCGTTGCTGTGGGCGAAAAGGTGCAGATCAAGGTGCTACGGGACGGTAAACACAAGATGTACACAGTTGTGGTAACCGAGCGACCCGAGAGTGGGAATATGGCGGTCGAGGGGGCGCCACCTGAGGAGAGTGGCGAGCACTTCGGGATGACCGTTCAGGAGATAACGCCTGAGATTGCCGATCACCTTGGGCTTGCAGATGCGACCGGTGTGGTGATCACCCAGGTGGCGGGCGGCAGTCCGGCGGAGGAAGCAGGCATACAGGCGGGGGATATCGTGCGGCAGATTAACCGGTCCCGCGTTTCTTCGTTGGATGAGTATCGGAGCGTAATGTCGCGGGCGATTTCCGGCGACAGTGTTTTGGTGCTGATACAGAGAGGAACGTCAAAGTTCTTTGCCGTGATTCGGCGATAGCATACAAACGGGGGTATCGTTAATGTGTGTCAACAAGCAGGTTACGGGCCCCCCTCTGTTTTTTATGGCGGTTTTCGGCATAGGGTTCCTGCCAGGGTCGCGCCTTCCGAATGGGTTTTTCTGTACAGCGTGTTCAGGGGGGGTATGATGGCAGTACAGGAGATGCTGGGTGAACTGTATGAGGGCCTGAATGCATATTTTGGCGATCTACGGTGGTGGCCGGGCGAAACCCCCTTTGAAATTACCGTCGGGGCGATCCTGACACAAAATACAAACTGGAAAAATGTGGAAGCCGCCATAGGCAAGTTGAAAAAGGCCGGTCTTCTTGACCCGTTGAAGCTGTACGGTACAGGAGACAGTATTATCGCAGGCCTTATCAGATCTTCCGGTTATTACAACATCAAAACGAAGAGGCTCAAGGCGTTTCTTGATTTTTTGCATAACGAATATGCCGGAGATCTGGACGCGATGTTCAACGAGGGGTTGTGTACGCTCAGGGAAAAGTTGCTGGGTGTCAGGGGGATCGGAGCGGAAACCGCTGACAGCATACTGCTGTATGCTGGTGGCAAACCGGTCTTTGTCGTAGATGCCTACACGCGTAGGGTGCTGGAGAGACATGATCTTATTACCCCGGACTGGAGCTACCATGAGGTACAGGCCCTTTTTATGGACAGCCTTCCACACGACACGCCACTGTACAACCAGTACCATGCGTTGTTTGTGCAGGTTGGAAAACAGTTCTGCAAGAAGCAGCCCCATTGCGACGGCTGCCCGCTTGAGAACGGGCTCACGGCATAAGATACGCAGTTACGCGTGTGCTTGTATACATCTTTCCCCTTCGTCTGACGGAAAGGGCACCGTATTTGTCAGACTATCCTACGGACAGTGATTGTCCTCAACAACAATCACTGTCCGGCTATTGAGTGTGGTTTTTTGTTGTGAACCCGGGCGTGTCCTCGTATTCTCCTTGCAAATCCTTTCGCACCTACAACAAAATTGGCAAGAAGCCCTTTCTTGGGATCAAGAAGTTCTTTAAAAAGAACCCGGAAGGCAGGAGGGGGCAATCAAAAAACACAAAGAGATAACCAGCCATGTAGCCCTGTGGGCCGCCGGGGCGGAGAACAGCTTTTGTAGGCGAGGATTTGAGGAGGCGGGGAAAAGGCTCTCAATCCTCTGGTCTCTTCCGGGAACAGATACCGTCGATCAAACGAAACAAGTTCTCTCCGGCGAATCCCCCCAAAAATGGCAAAAGGAAGAAAAGCAAGCCATAATTCCATTTCCAGATCATTAATGATATAATAGCTGCATATTTATGAGGAGGTGTGGCTATGGCGAGGAAGGCGAGAGGCAGGGATTTGTTGGAGCAGGCAAAAGGGTGTTTATCCAAGGCCAAGA
>JAQULO010000018.1 GCA_028718565.1 Syntrophales bacterium
CGATTTATTATAGATAGTTACGACAATGTCCCGGCAGTTTCATCGGTCAGGCTACGGTGGCGGACCGGGTCTCCCTCTGAAAAAAAGTTCTGAAAAACTAAAGTTATATCCCTATCTCTCCGATATATGTGTCAAAAGCGGACAAGAACGTCCGGGAAGGGGGAGGAGCGCTGAGGAGGGACGGATTGGTTTTTACAAGATAATTTTTGAAAATCCGGCAAGAATGCCGAAAAAACCTAGAAAAGGAGAAATAGAATGTCAACAAACGGCGTATCATTAACCGCAGGAATGAGGAGCAACCTGGTGAGTCTCCAGAACACCGTTGATCTGTTGAACAGGACGCAGACCCGCTTGTCAACGGGTAAAAAGGTCAACTCCGCGCTCGATGACCCCATCAGCTTTTTCACCGCACGGGAACATATGAGCCGTGTGTCCGATCTTCAGACCCTGAAGAATGGTATGAGCGAGGGGATACAGACCATTACCGCCGCCAACGCAGGTATCGACAGTATTATATCTCTGATCGAGGCCGCAAAGGCGACGGCGGAATCCGCGAAGAGTGCCGCCTCTGGCGGATCAGGAGATACGATATCCACTCTGACCCTGGACGGTGTGACAGCCGGGAATACCGTGTCTATCGGCGGCTCGGAATTTACCGCGTCTACTGTTGCCAGTGCGTCATCATTCGTGGTCGGCGCTACCGATGAGATAACCGCCGCGAACCTGGCGGCCCTGATCAATGCCACCACGGAGACCACCACCCATATTGACGCAACATCGGTGAGCGGGTCGCAGATAAACCTTGCATTGACCGGCGGTGGTGACATGGCCGCGACCAATGTGACGTTTGTCGCAACCACCTTCACGGAGACCCTGATCTCGGCAAGCGACGCGTTGGATGAGTTGGTGAGCCAGTATGCGGAACTGATGACCCAGTTGGACGGGCTGCAGTCAGATGCCGGGTACAAGGGGATCAACCTCCTCAATAATGAGGATCTGACCGTACAGTTTGAATGGACACACTCATTGACCGCCAATGGATTCGATGCCTCGGTCCTCGGTTTGGGCTTGTCCGCCACGGCCGATTCGAGCTGGGCAAGCTCGACGAATATCGATTCCGACATCGCGAAACTGGAGACGGCTGTCGATACCCTGCAGTCGAAGGCGTCCTCGCTGGCATCAACGCTCAGTATCGTGACGACGCGCCAGGATTTCACCTCATCCATGATTGACACCCTCACCACGGGCGCGGATAATCTCACCCTCGCCGATATGAATGAGGAGGCGGCGAACATGCTGATGCTTCAGACTCAGCAGGCGCTGGGTACATCGTCGTTGAGTCTCTCGGCTCAGACGGCGCAGTCGGTGCTCAAACTCTTCTAACGGAGACCTTATGGGGGGGTGTGTGAGGAGGCTTAGAGCCTCTCACACACACCCTTCGGGGGTTCTGATAGGGGAGCAGGTATGATATCGGGTGTCGTGAATGTCCTCATATTCGCCGGGCGGCACCCCGGCTATGGTGAGGAGCTCGGAAAAACCGTGTCGGCGGGGGATGCGTGGCGCTGAAGATTACACTGAAACCCGGTGAGAAAATGATGATCGGGGGCGCGGTTGTGACCAACGGCACCGTCAGGAGCGACCTGATCATAGAGAACAGGGTTCCCATCCTTCGTGAAAAAGATATCATGAAGGAGGAGGCGGCGATCTCGCCCACCCGCAGGATATATTTTGTCATACAGCTTATGTACATAGATGAGGGGAATGTGGGTGAGTGTCACAGCACCTACTGGAAACTGGTGAAAGATGTTGTGTCCGCCGCGCCCAGCACACTGAAACTTATCGACCAGATGAGCGGACGTGTTCTGAACGGTGAATATTATCAAGCACTCAAGCTCGCACGGAAATTAATCGACTATGAACGGGAGGCTATAAACAGTGTACAATAATCTGGCGCGGCAGAGGGGAATAGGGGCCTATCAGGGCGTTCAAAAAACGACCATGACGGGACGTGAAATTGAGGCGTCGGTCTTGACAAAGGGGGCCTTGCTCCTGAAACAGTGTCAGGATACCTGGGGGAGTAACGGCCTGTCGGCGGACCTTGACAGTGCCCTCAAGTTTAATCAGATTGTCTGGAGCATTCTTCAGAATGAGCTGTCCAAGGAGGATAATCCCCTTCCCCTGAAACTGAGACAGGAAATACTCAGCCTGAGTATCTTTATAGACAGACGGATCTTTGAGGTGATGGCGCATCCCTCCCCTGAAAAACTGACCATCATCATTAATATCAATTCCACTCTTGCCGCCGGCCTGAGGGGCTCTCCGGGCGCATGAAACGGGGTGGCCCCTGAACAAAGAAAACACCATTCCTCACAGCATGCGGGATTCCGACAGGAGAGCGCGTACGGCTTCCGTGCCGTTTCCGCTCTCTACGGCGAAGTTGAGCAGCGAGAGGGCGTCGCGGCATCTGCCCTCGGAGACGAGCCTTGCAGACATATCGTGCAGGTAATCGGCGCATGCGAACCCCATATTCATGAGGTGTTTGATATGTGCCAACCCTTTGTCCTTATTCCCCGCTATGCCCTGCGCCGCCGCGAGTATGGCGCGGGCCATCGGATACTCCGGTACCTTTTTCAGGAGGCCCTCGAGCATGGGGATGGTTTTTCCTGCGTCGCCGATCAGGGCCTCGCAGGTGGTATAGACGATAACGGCCTCCTTCAGTTCCGGATCCAGCGCCAGGGCCTTTTCCCCTGCGGCCCGCGCCTCTTCGTGCTTTCCCATCTTAAGATAGGCATACCCCATATTGAGAAAGGCCTTGACGTTTAAGGGATCTAGTATCAGAACCCGTTTCCAGAGGTCCACCGCCTCTGCGTGTTTTCCCAGTTCACCCCCCGCCTGAATTGCGAGTTCAACGAGGGACTGAAGATCGTCCCCCTTTTCCTCCAGCTTCTTCCTGCCCAGCAGGTAATATGCTTCACCCTTGGCGACATAGTGCTCCATGTCGAGCTGGCCGTAGTGGTGTACCGGGATATCGCACGCTCTGACCGTGATGCCATTCCTCCTCAGTGAGGGTTCCACCAGTTCATGAACGGAATTTTCGAAGCGGATACGCTTATCATTGCTGAACAGACGCACCTTCACAGACGGGTACCAGCCGGTTCCGGCTTCCTCCTGCGCGTAGTGTCCATCGTTGCAGGTCCATCCCGTGGCATACACCGGGCGTATATAATTTCGCGTGGTGATCGCATAGGCCGCGGGATGTCCGGTTCCGTTTTGCGTGATCGTGGCGAGGCCATCGTAATCCAGTGGGGATATGGCCTCATCGGCGTCCAGAACAAGTATCCAGTCACCGCCGGCCTTTGACAGGGAACAGTTTCGCGCCTCTGAGAAATTATCGGTCCATTCAAAGGCGTATACCCGCGCCCCGAACGCCTTTGCAATATCCCTGGTCCGGTCGGTTGATCCCGTGTCGACGATGATCATTTCGTCGACAACGGGAAGGGCGCTCATGAGACATCGCGGCAGGTTCTGTTCCTCATTCTTGACGATCATGCACAGTGAGACAGAGGGTTTTTGCTCGGCCTTGTGCAACCTTTGCGCATTGATCCTGCCCAGAACCGCTTGCGCCGCGGACAGAATGCCGTCGCTGACACCGAAGGTGATCATCGCCTCCCAAATCTCCCGTAGGGCGGGTTCATACTGTTTTTGCCGGATGAGGGTGTCGATCAGGAAAAACGCTATCCGCCGGCTGCGGGGATAGACCGTCTTTGCCTCCCGAAAGATCTCCACGGCCCTCTCGAATTGTGCCGTTTCCGTGATGGCCGTGTGATAGGCCGTTACCGTATCCGCGACCGTCGGAGAGAGGATAAACCCCTTCTCAAGTAGATCCAGTGCGTCCCGTGTGCGTCCGGTCTCCCACGCGAGGATGCCCCGGTGCGTGTATGCCTCCCCGAAACCCGGATCGACATTGATGGCCCTGATAAATATCTCTTCGGCCGCAGGGTTGTCGCCCCTTTTGTGTGCCAGCATCCCCTTCAGGTTTAGGGCCGGGACCGAGGACGCGTTCAGGGCAAGCGCGCGGTCCGCGCAACGGCCCGCTTCGTTATACCGCTCCAGCCCCTCCTCGCCGTATCCCTTCAGTTCGAGGGTTCTGACGGCGCCTCGTGCGTCCTCCGGAAGGGAGCCGAGGGCATCGAGGGCGTCTTTGAAGCGTCTCGAATCGATCAGTATCTCGGCCAAACGGTAATAGAGGGAGGTATCATCGGGGCTACCCCCTATTCGGTCGATGAGGGTCCTGATCGCCCCGTCGATATCTTCTTCCTGGTAGAACCGCCGTGCCCCCTCTATCGCATTGAGGACGGCGAGCCTCTCTCCGTCACGGCTTTTCGCATCGATGCCCCCCCATTTATGCTGAAAGGATCTCCTGCTCCCCTGCGGAGGGAGCGGAGGGCATGTGACGAACACGTCGCCGGCAATACAGTTTTGATACCCCTTCAGTGCCGCGCGGAGGCAGTAATCGTCAGAGGCGTTGCCCTGTTCCAGATCTTCGTCAAAGGGGCCCGTTTGTTCGGCAAGGCTCCGGCGGAAGAGCATGCAGAGGCCCGCTATCTTGCGCGAGGGTATCCGCCGGAAGCGGTTCCTCTCATGAAATCCCACGGCGTATACCTCGAGATCGCCGGGTTGCAGATGAGCAGACCCTGCCGCACACTGAATACCGGTAATCGGACGATTCGTCATGGGGCCGACAATTCCGGTATCGCCCGCGCTGTTGACACACCCGAGCATACCGCCGAGCCAGCCGTCCGTTACAGTCACCATCGTATCCAGAAGCAGGAGGTACTCTCCGGAGGAGGCCTCTATTCCTCTATTATAACATTGACTCCGGTTGGCCCCCCACTTTGCCTTGACCAACCTGTAGTTTGATTGCTTTTTGACGATCTGTTTGATCCGTTTGAGGGTGGTGTTCTTACATCCGCCATCAATGAACAGGATCTCATGGGCCTCGGGGGTATGGTGTTCGATACCCCCGACACACGTCTTTAGATCTCCGGGGGAGCCCGTAACCGGGATAATGATACTGACCATACCTGGGGTGCAGGTCTTTCTTAGGAACGGTGCGTTTTCCGTCGTATTATCCTTTTCGGGTACCCCGCCCCCGTGATAAAACCCCAAAGAGCGCGGGTCCGGAAGGGGCAGATAGTGTTTCTCCGGTATAAATCCCTTCTCCAGAATAGGGGAAATAGGGGAGATGGTATACGAGCCGTACGGCATCTCTCGGGGCATCCCCCACTTCTCTTTGAATAGTCCCCACTTTCTATGCAGGCTTTTACGGTAGTCAATCTGTGCGCCGATAAAGGTGCGGCTGCCGAAGTGGTGTATGAAGCAGTCCTGTGCCATCCACGATTCGAACCCGGCCAGCGCGGCGAGGGTATCGCTGATGAAATCCGGTGAGAATGAAATCGCACCGATCCGGGCCTCTCTTACAGGTGCCCGGGCTGATCGTATCGGGCCGGAGAGGATGGTGTTATCCCCGATGTTTCCTGCCCCGCAAGACAATATGACAGGCGCCGCGTCGGTCTTGTTCCTGCTGAGTCCGGACGTTGCCGGGCACGGCCTGAAGACAACATCTTCCTTTCTTGATGACAACCCGTCGCCTACGCTAGTTTCCATAATGCGTATCCTCAACAATGCATTCCCGCCTTAATACGCAAGATACGTACCGGGATACGAATGAACGTCGCATTGGTGGCGTGCCTGAGGTCTTTTGTTGAACCGGGATGACAGGGATGGCGCCGTGAAAGGAACAGATGGAGAGGAGCAGCAGGACCTTGACCAGACTGCCAATTATATGACACCGGGAGCGCGGAAGAATTTGACGGTGTTCTAGAATGCCAGGGGAATGGTGTCGTTCGGATCCAGGGATTTCGCCAGCAGGGCATTCCGATCGAGCGCCTGGCGCACAGCCACGGCCAGGGTGTGCGCGGTAAATGGCTTCATCACAAGGGATTTGATGCCCAGTTGATCGGCCCTGTCTTGGGTGATGCGTTGGCTGAACCCTGTGCAGAGGATGATCGGAATTTCGGGCCGGATAAGGAGTAACTCGCTGGTCAATTTGTCCCCCGTTATGACCGGCATGGTCATGTCGGTAATTACGATATCGAACCGGTCCGGGTGCGATCGAAACAGTTCGAGCGCCCCCGTACCGGATGTCATGGTTGTTACCCGATATCCAAGGTGTTCAAGTAGCTGCTTCCCTATATCCACGAGAGAGGGTTCGTCGTCGACGAAGAGGATATGCTCGCAGCCCGTCGGAAGAACCCTCTTTGCTTCCATTTTTTCCACTTTGTGATTAAAACGGGGAAGATATATGTGGAAGGCGGTTCCCCTCCCCGGCTCGCTCTCTACCGTGATGGCGCCGTCATGCCTTGCCACGATTCCGTGCACCACGGACAAACCCAGTCCGGTTCCTTCGCTCTTCTCTTTTGTGGTAAAGTAGGGATCGAATATACGCTCCATAACGTCGGCTGTCATGCCGCAGCCTGTGTCGCTCACGGTAAATCTCACATATGATCCCGGATGCATGCCGGTATGTTGATTCGCGAACAGGGGATCAATTTCAAGGGGGACAAGGCTTATTTCAAGAGTTCCGCCGTTTTCACCCATTGCGTGAGCTGCATTGGTGCAGAGGTTCATAACTACCTGGTGGATCTGGGTGGAATCCATCTTGACAGTTCCAACCTCCCTCTCGATATGCGTCTTGATCTCGATAGTGGAGGGGAGTGAAGCTTTCATAAGTATGAGCGCCTCCGTGATGACAGGAACGATCGATACGGGTTTCTGTTCCACTGCCGCCTGACGGCTGAATGTTAGGATCTGGTGGATGAGATCCTTGGCCCTGAGCTCTGCCCGGATTGCCTCTTCCAGATATTTTTTTATTTTTGTTCCCTCATCGGCCTCGATCAGCGCCAGTTCGGTATAGCCTATGATTGCTCCCAAAATATTGTTGAAATCGTGGGTAATACCCCCCGCGAGCGTGCCGATCGCCTCCATCTTCTGGGCTTGCTGCAACCGGGTTTCGAGTCTGTGCCGTTCGGCCCTGTCCAGGAGAGATGCCAGCCATTTTTTCGTTCCGGGGATCACGGTGACCGTCGGAGTTATATCCTTGGTAGCCCCCTCCCCGGTGATAAGTGTTAACTCGCAATTTTTGTGGGCCACATTGGTAAACTTTTCGGGTGTTTTCCCCTTGACAAAATCCTTCCAGCTTTTTTTGCCCTCAAGTTCTTCCTTGGAATAGCCCAGGAGCTTCACAGCTCCCGCGTTGACCCTCAGTATAATGGTATCCTCGTCGAAGATCAGCATGGCGCCACCCATGTTTTCGAAGATGGTGTTGCAGAGGGCCTCGCTTTCCCTTAGGGCATCTTCCGCCCGCTTTCGATTCGCTTCCGATGTTTCAAGTTCCTGTATACACTGTTCTTTTGTTTTATTTTCCATTGTCAAAAGTCTCCGGCACAGGTGGGGGTCCGCTCTATCCATTCACTTATAATACGAACATAAAAACACTCCAATTATATATGGTCGGAGCCCAGATAGCATGTTCTTGCCCCATAATCAAGTTCCGATCGGCTATCTGTTGCCACCCTCCCGGGGTTAAAAAATGCGCAATCCCTCATTTGCCCCGGAAAAACCTTAAAGTATTTTGGTGATTCTGACGATATAAAAAGCGGTTGCATGAAGTGAATTTGTTGCAGGCACACGGTTGATAATCGTGAGAGGCGAGAAGATGCCGGAACGCTTATATTCCACATCAGAAGTGGCGAGGTTGCTCAAGGTGAACCGGGTGACGGTGTACCGCTGGGTGAAGGAGGGGAAAATCCGGGCCTATGAGATAGGGAAACATTTCAAGATATCTTCCACGGAGGTGAAGCGTCTGTTGAGTGAGTTCGGATTCTCGGAACCTGACATATGTGACATCTGCAAAGAGCTGAATGGTGGCCGGACCGATCCTGGTGTGGAGTATTCGACGGGCATTGCCAAGAAATTGGTCGTCGCGGTTGACAGTAGCGAAGCAGGCCTCGAGTCTGTCAGGAAGATGTTTGAAAAACCACGTCTGAGAAAGATATCTCAGTTACTGACTTTTTCCAACAGCCTGGATGCGGCCATACAGATAGGAAAGAAAAAACCGGACATGGTTTTACTCGGTGCCAGGATGTCGGATCGGGAAGGGGGTGTCCTGGCGGCGAAGATACGGTCCCTCTACAAAGATGTGAGGATTATGATGATCTCCAGTTCTCCTAAGGGGGGGATTTTAAAGCAAATCAACCAATCCGATATTTCCGGGTATCTGGAAGAACGGTAGGTACTCCGATGGATGAAGCAGGGTTTAGGCGACGGGGGCGAAGGGGTGTCGGGAGCAAGAAGATTTTTGGGTATAATCAAAGTAACAGAGGCACAGAAGGGGGGGTGCTGTTCTGAGTACTACATCGACTGAGTTGAGGGACATCGATTTTGAGAAGATCCGAGGGTTAGTCTACGACCTATGCGGGATCAATCTGCACGATGGTAAAAAAGCCCTGGTCAAATCCCGCTTGAACAAGCGGTTGAGAGAGGGGGGCTTTGGGTCTTTTTCAAAATATTTCAAGTATGTTACGACCGAAGAAGGTGCGGATGAACTCATAACCATGATCGACGCTCTCTCCACAAATCTGACCAGTTTCTTCCGCGAGGAAGCACACTTTCGAAAGCTCCTTGAAGTTGCGCCCGGCATGATGAAAACACGCTCCCGTGGAGGTTTCAGGGTATGGTGTGCGGGGTGTTCGACGGGCGAGGAACCTTACTCAATCGCCATAACCCTGAAAGAAGTTTTGAACGGCCAGAGCGCGGATTGTAAGATTCTGGCTACGGATATATCCACCAAGGTCCTCAGAGCTGCCATGGCGGGCGTTTATTCGGACGATCGGGTCAGGAGAATACCGCAGTCGCTCCTTCGAGCCTACTTTCAAATTGGTCATGGAACGCGGGAGGGACAGTACCGCGTAAAAAAGGGGCTGAGGGATATGGTGGAGTTTATGCGATTTAATCTTATGGATACGATCCCGTTTGATAAGGGTTTCGACGTTATATTTTGCAGGAACGTGATGATCTATTTTGACAAGGAGACTCAGGGAAAACTCATTAACAGGTTCTATAACTGTCTTGGAGAAGGTGGCTGGTTATTCATCGGGCATTCCGAGAGTCTGACCGGTTTAACCCATTCATTTAAGTATATTGAGCCAAGCATTTACAGAAAGTGAGCCATGGGCCAGATAGTCATTGGTGTTTCAGATGTTAAGATCAGCAGTAAAAGCGAGGATGTCCTCATTACCTATGCTCTCGGTTCATGCATTGCCGTTATTGTTTACGACCCCCTGGCACAGGTAGGAGGGCTCTTGCACTTCATGCTCGCCGATTCATCTATTGATAAAAAAAAGGCATTGCAGAAGCCCGCAATGTTTGCAGATACGGGGGTGCCGCTCTTATTCAAGTCCTGTTACAAGCTGGGGGCGGAAAAAAAGCATATGAAAGTCAAACTGGCCGGAGGAGCCTCTCTCATGGATGACGCCAACTTTTTCAGGATCGGCCAGAAGAATATTATGGCCATGCGAAAGATATTATGGAGGAATAATGTCATTGTAGCCGGTGAAGATACGGGTGAAAACTATAACAGAACCGTCGAGTTGCGTATGTCTGACGGCAGGGTTACCGTACGAAGCGGCAGGGGAGCAGTAAAGGAATTGTAACTACGGACATTCTCCCCCTGAGGGGGGTGTAAAGGAACATGTGTGGCCGGTATGGATATCGATAGAATATTACAATCCATCAATGATCTTCCCGCATTTCCGGCGACGGTCCAAAAGGTATCGGAACTGATGAGTGATGACGAGTATGCGATGACGGATCTCGTCAACGCCGTTGAGTACGATCAGGCAATAACAGCCAATGTCTTGAAAATGTGCAACTCGGCGTATTTCGGCCTTCCCCGGAAGATATCCTCGCTCCGACAGGCCCTCACGTACCTGGGGCGGCGGAATATTATCCGCATAGTCAGTACGGTCAGGATATCCGAATACTATAGGGACGTTGAAGGATACCGCCTAAAGGCGGAAAAGTTGTGGGAACACTCCGTGGGAGTGGCCCTGATGTCCCGAATCCTCTCGGAGAAGATTTACGGTCGTGAGGAATCCTGGCTTTTCACGACCGGTCTGCTGCACGATATCGGGAAAAATGTTCTTGGAGAATTTGTGAATGAATCCTTCCAGAAGGTCATGAGTCTGGTTTCGGATGAAAATCATTCGTTTCTTGAAGCGGAGCAGACGGTCCTCGGCATTAATCATGCGGAGATAGGGGGCAGAATAGCATCACTGTGGCACTTTCCGCAGGAGATGATCGATACCATCACTCATCACCATCGTCCTGATTTGATGGAAGGGGGCGACAACACCGGTGCATATCTCATTTATCTGGCGGATCAGGTCTGTATGATGATGGGAATCGGGGGTGGGGGCGCGGACGATTTGGCCTACCGGGGACTAAAAGGGGCGATGGAAAAATTCAAGATTCATCATAGAGAACTTGAGACGAGTATGATTCTTCTGTCTGACGAGATTGAGAAGGCAAAGGAGCTGATTGATCTGGTTTGATACAAACAAATTTCCGGAGATTGAAGGGAAGGGTAAAGTCACATGTCGGTTTTGAGGGACAAGGAGTGGTCATGGCATTCAATATATTAATCGTCGATGATTCACGCTCAATGAGATCCGTCATCAAAAAGGTCATTTACATGTCCGGATTTAAGACAGACCAATGTCTGGAAGCCGCAAACGGGAGAGAAGCCCTGGAGCTGTTGTCGTCACACTGGGTGGATATCATTCTCTCGGATATCAATATGCCGGAGATGAACGGGTTTGAGATGTTGGAAGCATTGAGAAAGGATAGCCTTTTGAAGAGTATCCCTGTTGTGGTGATAAGCACGGAGGGCAGAGAAGATCGTATGCGGGAAGCCGTCGCATTAGGGGCAAAGAGTTTCATCAAGAAACCGTTTTTGCCTGAGGATATCAAGAGGGTGCTTTATGAGGTCATAGGGGTGGGTGATGATGGAGAATCTGGATACGATGAAGGAGATGGTGGAAGCCTCGATTTTTGAGGTCTTCGAGAAGATGTTTTACCTGTTTCTTGAACCTGACGGTGTCGAATGTCCCGATTATGATGCGGAGGCACACGTCAGTTTCAGCGGCTCCATGAATGGAAAGTTGAGGCTTCTGCTTTCGGAGAAGGCAACAAAGGTTATGGTAAAGAATATGCTCAATCTGGAGGAGGGGGACATCACGGACGGAGATATAGAGGATTGTTTGAAAGAGGCCGTCAACATGGCCTGCGGGAATTTTCTTGCAAAGATGGATGATACGGGACGGTTCGCGCTGTCCATATCGGCCTTTCTGAAACCTCCTGAGTCTGTTTTGTGCCGGAGTGATGATACGATCAGCCTGAATCTTACTTCTGATGACGGAGAAGTAGGAGTAATCATGCAAGTATTTCCGAATGGTACCTAAGACGGTATCGCCCAAAACAGTTTGCAATGGTCTGCCGAGAAAACGGGACGTTTAATAAGCCGATTGTACGGATGGGGGACATGTCATTGGAAAAAATACGAGTTCTGGTTGTTGATGATTCCGCCATCGTAAGAAAGGTTTTTTCAGAGGAGCTTTCAAAATTTTCGGATATCGAGATCATAGGGACGGCTCCCGATCCCTTCATCGCCAGGGATAAAATCGTGAATCTCAAACCCGATGTGATCACCCTTGATATAGAAATGCCGAAGATGGACGGGTTAACCTTTCTGAAAAAACTGATGAAATATTATCCTCTCCCCGTCGTTATAGTCAGTTCCCTGACCCCACGGGGGGGAAAGATGACGCTTGAAGCACTGGATTTAGGCGCGGTTGATGTGATCGGAAAACCGAGCGGTTCCTACAGCGTTGGAAACATGAGCGAGCAACTGGCACACAAGATCAGAGCGGCATCGAAAGTGGAAGTGACCAAGAGAAATGGCGGGCAGGATTCCGGAACAGCCAGGCCCGAGCCGGTCAAGGCCCTAAGTCAGACCACCAACAAGGTTATCGCTATAGGCGCCTCCACCGGTGGGACGGAGGCGTTGAAGAATGTCCTGATCAGTATGCCCGTAAATGCACCGGGGATTTTGGTGGTACAGCATATGCCGGCCCAATTTACCAAGTCTTTTGCGGATAGATTGGATGAACTGTGCCAGATCAAGGTCAAGGAAGCTGAGGACAACGATTTGGTGACACAGGGAAGCGCTTTGATAGCGCCGGGAAACTTTCACATGATACTGAGGCGGAGCGGTGCCCGCTATTATGTGGAAATCAAGGATGGTCCCATGGTTCACCACCAGCGCCCGGCTGTTGATGTCCTGTTCAAATCAACTGCCAGGTATGCCGGGGCAAATGCTATCGGGGTTATTCTCACCGGCATGGGATCTGACGGCGCTGAAGGGCTTCTACACATGAAGAAGGCGGGGGCGCAGACGATAGGACAGGATGAGAAGACGTGCGTTGTGTATGGAATGCCGAAGGAAGCGGTTAAACTGGGTGCGGTGGACAAAGAGGTGCCGCTGAATAGGATTGCAAACGAAATCATAAGGATAGTGTGACCTATGAAATACGACAACGTAATCAATCTCATCAATGACATGGCATCAAACTTTATGGTTCTCGACGGTCAGAAAGTTGATGTACCCGCAGCAGGAAAACTTCTCAATCAGCTGGAGGAGGTTATCAAGGAGGCTGATGCTCAGGAGATAAAGCCCCTGAAGCGAGTGGCCACGGGTATTAATTCTCTTCTCGAAAAGATAGTGCTGAACGCCGTCGAACAGAAGGAAGGGGGGCGTGCCTTTGGGGAAGGCTTGATCAGGATGCAGGAGATCAGTAGCAGCGTCAAAAACAAGGGGAGCTATGACGAAGATATAGAGGAATATATGCAGTCCCTTGCCGAACTGACCGGTTCAACACTGGAAGAGGAAGAAAAGCCGGGCGCTGAAAACGATGCATGTAAGGTAGAGAATGAATCCCCTCCTGAAACCGGTGGCAGGGAGGAGAAGTTTGAAGTTCAGGACGAGTCACTGCTGAAGGATTTCATTACCGAAGCGCTTGAGTACATAGATGAAATAGAAGTAAACATTCTGAACCTTGAACAGGACCCTGAAAATACGGAATACGTCAACGCCATCTTCAGGCCGTTCCACTCGATAAAGGGTGTGGCGGGATTTCTCGATTTGAAAGAGATTCGTGATCTTGCACATATCTTGGAGGATCTTCTCGACAGGGTGAGAAGTAACGAACTGCCCGTAAATCCTACCCTTATCGATATCATTCTCGATGGTGCGGATGTCCTGAAGGAGATGATCACCAGTCTCAAGGAGATCCTTGACGGGGAGCGAGACGTACCTGCGGTACGCGATATTTCCAAACTAAGGCACAGGATCGATACTGTCGATCAGCGGATTGATTCCGAAGACAAGGCGAAGAAGCTTGGGACTATCCTGGTTGAGGATGGAGTCATAACTGAAGAAGCATTGGAGGATTCTCTCAAAATTGCCGAGGGGCCTCCCCGTCAAAAGGTTGGTGAAGCCCTGATTAAAGGGGGTAAAGCGACGCCGAAGCAGGTAACCGGCGCGTTGAGAAAACAGGCAGCCCAGGCTACGAATGCCGACACGATCAGGGTGGATGTGAGCAAGCTGGATGACCTGATAGATATGATTGGGGAACTGGTTATCACTCAGGCCATGGTAAGGCAGAATCCCGTAGTGCAGGGAAGCAGTGACGAAAAGTTGGGAAGGCATGTTTCGCAGCTTGCCAGTATTACGTCGGAGCTCCAGAGGACATCGACAAGCCTGAGGATGGTACCCATAAAACAGACATTCCAGAGGATGTCACGCCTGGTGAGGGACCTGACCAGGAGTTCTCGGAAAATCGCGACCGTGGAGGTGGTAGGAGAAGATACGGAAGTAGACAGGAACATGATAGAGGAGATTTACAATCCCCTTGTCCACATGGTCCGTAATTCCGTGGACCATGGGATAGGAACTCCGGAGGAACGGGTCAAGAGCGGGAAACCCGAGGCGGGGCTGATTCAGCTCAAGGCCTACCATAAAGGGGGCAATATCGTAATCGAAATAACCGACGACGGCATGGGGTTGAACAAGAAGAAAATACTCAAGCGGGCTGTAGAAAAAGGCCTCATGAAGGAATCGGATATCCTTTCCGATAATGAACTATATAAACTGTTGTTTCTGCCCGGTTTTTCAACCGCTGAGCGGGTTACGGAAATCTCCGGCCGCGGGGTTGGTATGGATGTAGTAAAACAGGCCGTAGAAAAACTGCGCGGCAAGATAGAGGTCAGCAGTACCGAGGGAAAGGGCTCCACGTTCGCCACATTCTTTCCCCTGACGATGGCGATTATTGACGGAATGATCGTCAGGGTTGGTAAGGAAAAATATATTATTCCCGCCACCGCCATACGCCAGCTGTTACGTCCGCTGCGCGAGAGCTATAGCAATGTGGTGGGGAAAGGAGAGATGCTGAATGTGATGAATAAGCTGTTACCGTTGGTGAGATTGCATGAAGTTTTTGACGTAAAACCGGACAGCGAAAATCCTTGGGACGCTTTAGTGGTCGTTGTCGAAGCTGAAAACAGGTCCAAATGTCTCCTCGTGGATGAGGTGATCGGGAAGGAAGAAGTCGTGATAAAGGGGCTTGGTGCCGGGTTAAGAAATATCGAAGGTGTTTCAGGAGGAGCGATAGCGGGGGATGGCAATATCGCTCTCATACTGGATCCGGGGAGCTTGTTTGCGTTGAGCGAAACATAGGGAAGGGTGAGCCAGAAATCTATCATGGAAATTTTCTCAGGTATTTCTTGGTGTGACCGGGGATCTGGGGGGTGTGTGCCACGCTGGGAAAAAAACGGATACATTATATATTCAGGAGAGGGTCGTGGATAAGAATATCAAGATACTGATAGTTGATGATTTTGGCACGATGAGGAAGGTGATACGAAACCTGTTAAAACAGGGGGGGTACACCAATATCGTCGAGGCTGAAGATGGCGTGGTGGCTTTTAAAGAACTCAAGTCACAAAAGATAGACTTTGTCATTTCTGATTGGAACATGCCGAATATGACGGGGTATGAGCTCTTAAAGGCGGTCAGAGCTGATGGTGATCTGCCAAGGGTGCCTTTTCTCATGGTTACGGCCGAGGCTCTGCAGGATAATGTTGTACAGGCCGTCAAGGCCGGTGTTGATGACTATATTGTGAAACCCTTTACCGCTGAGGTGCTGGCGGGAAAGATAAAAAGAATAATCGAAAAGTACGACGCACAGTAAAAACAACGGGAAGGGAAGGCTAACATGGATGTACGATATATCAACCCCTTTTTAGAAGGGACCGTCAATGTTTTGAAAACGATGGCCTTTGTTGAGCCGAAGGTCGGGAAACCGTTCGTCAAGAAGGATCGTGTCGCCAGAGGGGATATTTCCGGGATAATCGGTCTTACGGGGATTGTGAACGGATCTCTGGCCTTGAGCTTTAGCGAAGGCTGTATCACCAGAATCGTTTCCAACATGTTGGGCGAGGAGATAACCGACATGAAGGGTGATGTTCAGGATGCCGTCGGTGAGATTACCAATATGGTGTCCGGTGCGGCCAGAAAGAAATTAGAAGCGATGGGCATCAGCCTCCAGAGTGCGATCCCAACGGTCGTCACCGGCAAAAATCACTCTATCTGTCATGTCATGGCTGGTCCGAGTATCGTTATTCCATTCGAAATCGATGCCGGGCCTTTTGCTGTCGATGTATGCATGGGAGAGAAAATATGATGGGGGCAAAGCGTAAAACGAAAACAGGGGGATGAACTATGGCACAATTAGCAAATATGGCGGATCACATGATCAAGGCGAAAGTAGAGCGAGAGGGGAAATACCTTACATTCGCAGTGGCCGATGAGGAATATGGCGTCGGAATACTGAAGGTCAAGGAAATCATCGGAATGATGCCTATCACCGCAGTGCCCCGAACCCCCGAATTTGTGAAGGGGGTGATCAATCTCCGCGGAAAGGTGATTCCCGTGATAGGCCTGAGACTGAAGCTCGGGATGGAGGAGGTTGAACATACTGAGCGGACCTGTATCATCGTGGTAGAAATTGAAGGGGTTGCAGGAGCGATTCAGATGGGAATCGTGGTTGATTCAGTTTCCGAGGTGTTGAACATAAAGGGGGAAAACATTGAAGATATGCCGGCCTTTGGTGCGAGACTGGATACCGAGTTTATATCGGGAATGGCCAAGATCGAAGGGAAGATTAAGATTCTCCTCGACATTGACAGTGTGTTGACAACCAACGAAATTTCCATGCTTGATTCCCTAGAGGAACAAAAGAGGTGACAGACCTTAAAAAACGAATTGTAATTGGGTTACCACTTCGGAAGATCGTTACATGAAGGGTAGGCCTCTGGGGAGGGTTGATCACTGCCGGCCTTTGTACTGCTTTTTTGGTGATCTCCGGGGGGTGTTTTGCAAAAAACCATTAAAAATCATGGAGGGCATAACAAATGAAAAATTTGAAATTAGGGGTAAAGCTTATCATTGCCGGGACATTAACCATGGCACTCCCTCTTATCATTGTCGGTTATATTGCCGTGAATCAGTCGGCTAAGGCTCTTCAGGCCTTGGAGTATGAGCAATTGGTGGGCCTCCCGACGGCCCTCGCCGACAATATAAACAATGTCTTGGCCGGAGAGATAAAACTCCTAACAAATCTATCTGCCGATGGTTGGCTTGTAGACACGGTTGCGTCGTATATTGAAAGTCAAGAAGACAAAGACACCGCTGAGTTGCTATCGACAAATCTTCTGTCGTTTAGTGATGCCATGGGATCGGGGGGGCGCTATCAGGCGACCGTTATTGCGGGGTTGGACGGCAGGATTTATTCCGCAACAAAAGAGGAATACAAGGGGATGTCGCTCGCTGATAAACAATATTTCAAAGATGCCCTGTCCGGGCGAGTGAGCATCGGAGAGCCTTATCTGAATCGGAATACGGGGACGCCGTTCGTTATGAGCGCGGCGCCTATATATTCAAAAAACGGCAAGATTCTGGGCGTCATCGCCAATGTACTGGACGTAGGGTTTCTGTCCGATATGATCGCCAAGGTCAAGATAGGCACGACAGGGTATGCCTTTGTGACGGATAAAGCAGGGGTGGTGATTGCCTATCCCGTTAAAGAACAGATATTAAAGCTGGACATGACAAAATTGGCGGGTATGGAAGAGCTTTCCGATAAGATGACGAGGGGACAAAGTGGTGTCTCAGGGTATACATTCGGGGGGATTCGTAAGAGTGGCGGTTATGCCCCGGTATCGTTGACAGGGTGGAGCGTGGCATTGTCCCTGCCTGATACGGAATTCCTGGCCCCGGCGCATGCGGTGCGCAACGTCGTGCTTATAGTCGGGATTGTTTTCTTTATCGCCGTCTTTGTGATCTATTACTTCTTTGCGAGGAGCATCGCTGTCCCGGTTACTAGAATTGTGCAAAATCTTAACGGAGGTGCCAACCAGGTAGCCACCGCTGCCAGTCAGCTTTCAGCCTCCAGCCAGTCCCTTGCGGAAGGTTCCGCCGAACAGGCGTCGGGGATTGAAGAGACATCATCGTCCCTTGAGGAGATGGCGGCCATGACAAAAGGCAACGCCGCTAACGCCAACGAGTCAGATATACTGATGAAAAACGCCGAGCAGATCGTTGCGAAGGCCGCGGAATCGATGACCAAGCTGACCGGCTCCATTGAAGAGATCTCGAAGGCGAGCGAAGAGACCTTCAAGATAATCAAAACGATCGATGAGATTGCCTTTCAAACAAATCTTCTGGCGCTTAACGCGGCTGTGGAGGCTGCCCGCGCCGGCGAGCAGGGTGCCGGATTCGCCGTGGTGGCGGAGGAGGTGAGGAATCTCGCTATACGTTCAGCGGCCGCCGCCAAGAATACATCCGATTTGATTGAAAACACGGTCAAGAAGGTCAAGGAGGGATCGACACTTGTTGCCGGGACGAACGCGGCATTTTCGGAAGTGGCCACCAGCGCCTCGAAGGTGGGGGCACTTGTGGCCGAAATAGCTGCGGCTTCCAAGGAACAGTCGCAGGGTATTGATCAGATCAACAAGGCTACGGCCGAGATGGACAAGGTGGTTCAGCAGAATGCGGCCAATGCCGAGGAATCGGCCTCCGCATCTCAAGAGATGAATGCACAGGCGCGGCAGATGAAGACGTTTGTAGCGGAGTTGGAGCTTTTAATCAATGGCTCGAACAACGGATCGAACAATGGCTCGAATAACGGAAAGAGAGAGGCGAATTCATCCGGGAATACCCCTATCCGAAAGATGCTCATTCCTATTCGGAGAGCCGGGGGCAAAAAAATCGCTGTTCAGGAAACACGGGATGTGAATCCTGAGGATGTCATACCCATGGAAGAAGGCGATTTCAGAGACTTCTAACCTGGGGAGAGAATTCTTGAGGAAGCCCCTACCCGGTCGCTGAACGGCACTATCATCAGCATGAAGAGGGGGCTCGGTATGGGTGTATGTCTTTGGACTGTGCAATCTGTTTTGAAGATTGCTATTTTACCGTATTCATACTAGACTTCTTCGAAATCGGCCGGGGATGATAAGATGAAAGTCGAGGCGATCCCCGGCCGTTCCGAGCCATGAACAAGGACAGAAAAAGCCAGTATCCCATTCCAATCAGTGATTGGTCGGAGGATGACCGCCCCCGTGAAAAACTTCTCAAATACGGGGAGCATGTCCTCAGTAATGCGGAGCTTTTGGCTATCCTGATCAGGACTGGAACACCCGGTAGGAGTGCTGTCGATATCGGCAGGGAACTGCTGCACCGGTTCAAGTCGTTGCGGGCGATGAGCGACGCCGATGTTTCTGAATTCAGGGAGATCAACGGTCTCAAAAATGCGAAGGTCGCACAGATAAAGGCGGCCATCGAGCTGGGTCGGCGGATGCTCAGCGAGAAGAAGGAACTGTCGGACCCGATCAGGCATTCCTCTGATGTCGCGAATCTGCTGATGCCGCTGATGAGGGATTTAAAGAAAGAACGCTTTGTGCTGTTGCTCCTCGACGGGAGAAATGCCGTATCAGATATGGTAGATATCGACTACGGCACCGTCGACAGGGCGAACCCCTATATCCGTGATATTGTTCAAACGGCTATCAGGAACAACGCGCCGTCGATCATTGTTGCCCACAACCATCCTTCCGGTACTACAACCCCCAGCGAACAGGACAAGACATTTACCCGAAGCCTGATGATGGCCGCGAAGGCAACAGGCATAAACTTCTTCGACCACATCATCATCGGAAATGACTGCTACTTCAGCTTTGCAGACAAGGGGTTTATCGGAGAGTACGAAACGAAGGCGATCAGAGAGCTGTGACCGGTTCGCGAAAAACAGAGTCCCGAGAGTCATGTCGAAAGCCTTAAGCTCTAAACTGCGAACCGTTTACTCTACTGTGGTATCGATCTCTTCCCGGGTTAAGACCGCCGGCCTTTTTTCGGATGGGGCCTTGAGAGCTTTGAAATTGGGTTGAAGGGTTTGATATCCAGCGCCCAAGCGCCTACGAGGGATTGTCCAGGAAGACTGCTCTGAGTTTGTTCAGAATTTGTCGGTTACAAGGGCCTTGTCGGGTAACTCAATAAACCTTGAACAGAGTGGGTAAGACATTAAGTTTATGAAGGTCCTCAATTGTCTCCAGTATTCCAATAAGCCAAATAAACCAAAGCGCGTCAAAGAGATGCCTTTTGAATATCACCGGCTTTACGATATATTCCGCAGGCTCTTTCAGTTTCGATAGGCTCGGAAAAAATCTCCGCACATTCTCGAAATATGTATTGAATGTATCCCCATGTAGTTCCTGAAGTCCCGCCTCCTCGCTTTTGATAACGAACGGGTAGTATAGCGCAAAGGCACACAGCAGAATAACGGGAACGGTAAGGGTCTCTGAAGCAAAACCAACACCCATGGCTCCGAGGAAACTAAAAAAATAAAGAGGATTTCTACACATGGAGTATGGTCCCTCTGTAACCAGACAGTCTGTTTTGTAGCCTGCAATATAGAGAGAACACCATAAGCGGCCCAAGGAAGCGATTCCAACCAAGAAAATCGCTATCAGGAACAGGGCCGTACTGAGGACAGGCACCCGGACTTCCCAAGCACTACCGGAAACCGCTAACAGGACTATTAAAGTAATAACAAATATCCGACTAACGTGGATTCTCAGTTTTTCAATCATGTAAGGCTCCTTATGAATGACAATGTTTATACGGGCAACACTACAACCACAGTCTGTCCCTTTCTGTATAAGATGTCAGGGCATCTTCCTGCTTGGTGACTATTCATAGAATAGCGACACCTCAACCGGTTACCCTGTTTGTTGTATTATCACGCTCCGGTCTGTGCGGATTATATACACCATATACATAGATAAAATGGGACCAATGCCCTTCTCTTGTTCATTCAGATTGAAACCTTATTGTCGAAGAACATTTTTTAAGCACGAGGCGCTGTGAAGATTTGAAAAAACAACATGGTGCCCCCGGTGTGATTCGAACACACGGCACACGGATTAGGAATCCGTTGCTCTATCCTGCTGAGCTACGGGGGCACATGTATATGGAGGTGGGATTCCTAACATTATTTAAAGGGAGAGTCAACGATATTGGGATGATTTTTCAGGGGCCGTTATACCTGACATTGCCGTGCGTTGTGAGGCCAGCCCGATAAAACACCCCTCCGCAGACTTCTGAATGCGACTACCTGCATTTTGAAGTACAGCCATCGAGGCCTTGTCGGCGCTGACCGTGTGGAACTTCAGAAACTCATCGTACTGCTGAAGGCTCAGGGAGAGCATGCTCGACGTCGGGCAAGGCGCAACCGCGCCTTGCCCGTTATGGGGACCGCGTGCTGCTCGACGTAACCAAAGCAAATACGCACGGGAAACACGGAAGGGCTCTCTCCCGCTATCAACCGCCTGCGCCGTCTACGCGGCCGGATCGTTTTTTATTTCTCACGCGGATACGGCCACGCCATGATGCCGCCTTCCATCACCTTCACGTTCTTCCAGCCGTTGGCCTCAAGGACGAGCGCAGCCTCATACCCCCTGAGGGATATCTTGCAGAAGCAGATGATCTCCCGCTCCTTGTCCTCGGGCAGTTCGTTCAACCTTTTGCGCAGGGCGCCGAGGGGGATCAGAGCTTCCCCGATACCCAGGCGCATCTCTTCATACTCATCTGGACCCCGTGTATCCAGAATGAAGGGGGTCTCACGGTTCTCCAGCTTCTTTTTGACCTGCACCACCGATAGGCCCTTCATTCTCCCCTTCATCTTGTTCTGCATGATGTGGGCCGTCGCGATAAAATGATCGATTGCGAGCGAAAAGGGAGGAGCGTAGGGGAGGTCGGCATTGATGACATCCTCGACGGACAGGTTCCCCTGGATGGCCATTGCCCACTGGGCGATTTGCTTGCTGACGTTTCCCGGACCGACGCACTGCGCCCCGAGGACCTTACCGCTCTTCCGATCGGCAACCAGTTTGGTTACCAAAAGCTTCCCCTCCATGAAACCGGGCTTATCGGGGCTCGCGTTGATCACCGTGATGATATCCCTGTAGTCCAACTTGTTCGCCACGGTTTCGGAGAGGCCTGTCGAGCCCGCCGCAAAATCGAAGACCTTGCATATCCCCGTCTGGATGGTCCCCGGGAAAACGGCGCTGTTCCCCGCCGCCGCGTTCTCCCCCGCGACACGCCCCTGTAGGTTGGCGAGGTCTCCATAGGGGGCCAGGACTTTTTTCCCCGTTATCCGGTTGAGCGATTCGACACAGTCCCCCACGGCGTAGATATTTTCATCGGAGGTCTGCATGTATTCATTGACCTCAATTCCACCTCTCTCTCCTATCTTAAGGCCTGCCCCCTTTGCGAGACGCACGTTGGGAACCACGCCGATAGCGACCACGGCCAGCTCGCATTCCAATTCGGCCCCGTTCTGTAGCTTCACACCGGTCAGTTTTCCGTCCTTGCCCAGAAATTCAACGATACCGTTGTCGGTGATGACATTCGCCGATTTGCTCCTCACATGGTTTTCAACCAGTTTGGCAAGTTCCCAGTCGAGGAAGGTCAGGAGTTGGGGCAACAGTTCAATGACTGTAATGTCGATCCCTGCCAGTTGAAGGGCCTCGCACGTCTCGATCCCTATCAGCCCGCCTCCGATAACGACGGCCTTTTTAATCTTCCCTTCGTCACGTACCCTGCGCAGAAAATCGGCATCCCTCATCGACTGGAGCGTGGTGACACCGTCGAGATTGGTCCCCGGAATGGGGGGCATCTTGGGGACGGAGCCCGTGGCGATGACGAGCCTGTCGTACGCAAGCGTTTCCGTCTTCCCCGTTACCAGGTTTGTACAGGACACACTCTTGTTTTTCCTGTCTATCGCCGTTACCTCGGTGCTTGTTCTGGCCTCTATCCCCTTCGCGTTGAGATAGAAGAGGGGGTCCCGTGTCACTCCTGTCGGTGTGCACAGGAGCATATTTCTGTCATCAAAATAGCCGCCGACATAGTACGGATATCCGCAGGAGGCCATCGACAGGTCCGGGTCCTTCTGTAGGATAACGATATCGGCATGATAGTCTATCCTTCGTGCCTTTGCGGCGGCCTTGGGCCCCGCGGCGGAGCCGCCGACCACGATGAGTTTCTTTCTGTATGTCATAAGAAACCTCCCCTATTTTATAGTATGTGATATGACTATAGTTGTTCGATCCAGGCAGGTCAAGCTCTCCCTTGTGACGGGTGCGGGGAATGTGTCCCCGAGGGCGCCCTACAGAGAAGATGGAGACGGACGAATTTGACAAAGAGGCAGAGGATCAGTATCCTAGCGGTAAGGAAGACGACCGGGGAGAGGGGATGGATTCCCCGCCCTGTGGATGGCCATCCAGCACACGCAGGACCTTTGAGCCATTTGCGCCCCACCGTGAGGGAGGTCAACCGGCCCCCCGGCATCGGGGAAACAGGCCCCTCCAGATACGGCCCGTGCCCGCGGACTGCGCGGCCATCGCCCTTCCCGCGCTTCACCGAGACCTATTGGAGAAAGTTGTCCTAATGGGATGCCCGAAGTTTGATAACGTCCGGGACTATATCCGCAGATTTGCAAATATCTTCAAGACCGCAGATATCAGAAGCGTCACCACGGTCGTGATGAAAGTTCCCTGCTGCTCCGGCCTCCCCGCGATAGTCAGGAGAGGGATGGAAGCAGCTGGCAGGAAGATGCCCTTGGAGGAGATCGTTGTCGGCACACGGGGAGATATCCCGTCCGCGATAAAAGGATGATGTCCGGTGTCGAGAGTCCGCACTGCGATGACACGCGTGAGGAGACCCCGGCTTATCGTTAACAAGTATTATTAGAAAGAGAGTGACGTTATGCAAGACATACTAATCATACTGGGGATTGTTGCCGCCTGGGTTGTCCTTCAGGCCTATATCCTTCCGAAAATGGGAGTTTCCACCTGAATGAACCAGTCCTGCCAGGTGGCGGACAAAAAAACCCCGGACGACAGGTCCGATACGAACGGGTAACATTAAAAGGGGCCGCACACAGGACGAGGCCGGGAAGCGGAACGTGTTAATCCTCGTTGTAAAATCAAGCAAACAGATTGATACCGCAAGCTCCTGAGAGGACGACAAAATCCGGATGCTCTGCAAGTCACCGGAGCGGGCATGCAGATATCTTGTGATGCATACCCGATTGTGCTAGAAGGGGCTTTCACATTCCGCGTTCGTCGGCGAGCATGCAGCTTTTATTTGAGGCCGAAAGGGCCTTTTTATCCCCTGCTGCGGGTGTCGCCCAAGGACATCGTTTATGATAGACAAGCATAACAGAGAGATTAATTACCTGAGGATATCGATCACCGACAGGTGCAATCTGCGCTGTGTGTATTGCATGCCGAAGGAAGGCGTGTCCTTTATCGGTCATGAGGACATCCTCAAGTATGAAGAGATATTGAGGATCGTGAACGTCGCGGTCAATACCGGCGTCACCAAAGTCCGCGTGACCGGAGGAGAACCTTTGGTGCGGCGCGGAGTCCTAGAATTTCTTTCCTCCCTCATGAAGGTGGACGGTCTGAAGGATGTCAGCCTGACAACAAACGGTGTGCTTCTGGAAGACTGCGCCGAACGGATATTCGATGCGGGTATACGGAGGATCAATGTAAGCCTTGACACCCTTGCTCCCGGCAAATACAGGGATATAACGAGGGGAGGAGCCTTGGACGGCGTGATCAGAGGGATACGGAAGGCGTACCGTACGGGATTTTCGCCCATCAAGATCAACGTGGTGGCAATACAAGGGTTCAACGACGGCGAGATACTCGATTTTGCAAAACTTACCATAGACAGACCCTATCAGGTACGGTTCATCGAATTCATGCCGATAGGCGACCCGGCCCTGGAAAACGACCTGGGATACCTCTCCAATAACGAGGTTATGCAGCGTATCAGAGGCTTGGGCCCCTTGGAGCCGGTAACCACGGAGACGGCCAGGATGGGTGGTCCGGCACGCCTGTACACCCTGAAGGGCGCACTGGGGAAAATAGGGTTCATCAGTGCCATGAGCCACGGATTCTGTAGCTCCTGCAACCGACTCCGCCTGACCGCCGACGGGCACCTGAGGGCGTGCCTCCTCGCCGATGAGCCGACGGCTGATCTCAAGACGCCCCTGCGCTCCGGGTGCACCGATTCCGAACTGGAGGCCCTCATACAAGACCTTATCAGCAGAAAACCCCACAGTTACAAGACAGACTGCAATCAAGGATATAGAAGAAAGTGCGCAGCGAATATGTCTTCAATCGGCGGGTAGGGAGAAGACCTGTCAACGGTATGTTTGGGTAAAAGCGCGGGGTAATCGTATGACGATAGGATTACGTTCTCCAGCCACATATTACATAGACAGACGCGAGAAGGATCTGATCCAACGGCTCCTGAGACCTGTAGACGGCGAACGGCTGCTCGACGTGGGGTGCGGGGAGGGCGATTATCTTCGCTTTTTCAGGGGGAAGGGGTGTAGTGTTACCGGAGTCGATCCGTCGCAAGACGTGCTGGATATGGCGCGGAAGCGATTGGGGCAGAGAGTTGACCTCTGTCCGGGCACCTGCGAAGATCTCCCCTTTTCCGACAACGAGTTCGACGTTGTCACCCTGATCTTTCCCGCTCCGGCACAGAATCTCAGAAACACGATACACGAGGCAGTCAGGGTGTGCCGCGGCAGGATATTCCTCGGGACCATAAACAGGTATTCTTTGTCCTCGATACAAGGCGAAAAAGGAGCCGCCTTGCATCCACGCAAAAACGGGTGCCCCTCGAGTATCCCTGAATTGATTCGCCTGGTTAGGTCGGCGCTTACGGATACTGCCATAGAGTGGGGGAGTGTCCTCTTCTTTCCGCCAACATGGTACCCGTTCGCATCCGTTCTCGAAGAGAGGATACCCGTTGTCAAGAATCCCTTTGGCTCATTTATCGGACTTTCATTTCCGGTTGTCTACACCCGCATGACCGTTCAGGACCCCCTTGGAAAAAGGGAGAAGGCAAAGGTAGCGGGCGGGTATCCCGCTCCCGGCGCAGCACGAAGGAGGACAAGTTGATGAAGGAGGCGATCCTCTATGAAAAACTGGACGACTATTATGTCCGGTGTCATCTCTGTGCCCACCGATGCAGGATAGCCCCGTCGAGATTCGGCATCTGCGGGGTTCGGGAGAACCGGAATGGAACACTGTACACGCTGGTACACGGAACATCGATAGCGGAGAGTGTAGACCCGATTGAAAAGAAACCCCTTTTTCATGTCTACCCCGGTTCCAAATCCTACTCCATAGCTACCGTCGGGTGCAATTTCCGGTGTGACTTCTGCCAGAATCACGAAATATCACAGACACCGCATGGTAAGGGGCAACTGATCGGGCGCAGCTCCATGCCGGAGGAGATCATGGAGAGAGCCCTGAGGACTGGATCGCGAACCATTGCGTACACCTACACCGAACCGACAATATTCCTTGAATATGCCCTTGACATAGCGAAAATGGCACACGAAAAAGATATCAAAAACATCTTCGTTACCAATGGCTTCATGACCGGAGAGGCACTTGAAGTGCTCGCCCCCTACCTTGATGCGGTAAATGTCGATCTCAAATCATTTCGCAACGGATTCTATGAGAAGTACTGCGGTGGGGGGCTCCAGCCCGTCCTGGACAGCCTGAGAAAGATGAAGGATATTGGCATCTGGGTAGAGGTGACAACCCTTATCGTACCGACGCTGAATGACGAGAAGGAAGAGTTGAGGGATATCGCCCGGTATGTCCATTCTCTTGGTCCTGAGACTCCGTGGCACATCAGCCGTTTCCATCCGCAATATCGGATGCAACACCTCCCCCCGACCCCGCTGACAACGATACATATGGCATCGGAAATAGGAAAGGAGGCCGGTCTTAAGTATGTCTACGCCGGCAATGTTCCGGGCGATGAGAGAGAAAACACCTACTGTTCAAAGTGTGGGAGACTCTTGATAAAGAGATGTGGATTCAACGTAGAGGATATAGACGTGACGGAGTCGAGATGCCCCGCGTGCAAGACCCTGCTGGACGGCATCTATGGCAGCTTCCGGGACAATATCTAACGGTCAGAAAAGATATCGTCCTCTTCATAACGGTGTGCGAGCACCTCCAGCGCCTTTTCCATATGCCCTGCCGGCACCAGTAGCCTGACCTCACCAAGGCCGTCAATGGTCAGGCCGTAGATAACGCCAACCGCCTCGTATTGGAGTCTCACCGGGATACCCTCGGTTTCAAGCCTCCCGGCTACGATGTTCGCATCTATCATTCCCGCTGCCACATGAGCAACTTCCCATTTTTCGTCTTCCATGTCCTCACGCCATCTCTTTCAAAAAAGGCGCTGCCTCCTGCGCCACCAACCTGCCGCCAGCCCGTTGAAAGCGCGAAGGCCACAATCATAGAACAGCTTTACCACTTGTGCACCTGTCCAGTTTTCCCGGACCGACTCTCACAGATTGGTCCCAACCACCATTGGCTCATCGAGACAAGACCGCCTTCTCCCACGAACTCCTCGTCAAATGGGAAGTTCAGCCACATACATATCCAAAAATCGCTCGACAAGCCCCGAATCCGTTGCTGAGTGGCAAAATCCGGTAGTAATATTCATCGTGCCATTGAAGGTGTTCACCGACAGCATGCTGGCCGGCGGGTAGGGAACGGGACCGATCATGACCATATCGACGACCTGTACATCGCCAAAATCAACTTGCTGTGGGGTAATATTGCCGATATTGGCAAAAAATGGGTGCATCTTATCTGGAGTGGCCTTAAGCACTTTCAAATAATCGAGAATAGTGCGACCGACCGAAAAACCAAGGGAAAAGGTCGTTTCAAGACTCAACGTAGCCCCAAACCACGGTTGCTCGTCCTTTGCTTTTTCCATCACCTCATGAATTTGTCGTAAAATCTCTTCAAATGATGCGGTCGATGTCGGGATTATTTCCGGAAAAAAAACGCCGGCAAGGTTACAAATCCGTGCTGCATGACCTTCAGGAAGATAGCGGCGTAAATTAATCGTTGCCTGCACTGGTAATCCTATTGAGCGGGGAGGGTCGATCGATAGGATGAGGGCGCGATAAAAAGCTGCCATTAAAACATCATTCAAAGAAACCCGGTGTTTCTGGCAGAAAGTTTTCATACCCTGATACCATCCAGGCTGGAGTCGTCGAATGGCAAACGTCCGTTCTGAAAAATCTGTTCCTGTCACAGGAAAGCCCCAAGCCGAAGCGGGCAGGTGATAATGGCTGCAACCACGCAAAAGCGGCATAATTCCTACCCGCCGGAGAACTTGCCCCTGACCCCGGGAACGATAACCGACAACGGATGGCCGATAAGTGGCATTGTGGGTCAACTCTCGATAAATCCGGCCCAACAAACCAATGTACTCGATGATTCCACCTGCATCGGCAACCATATGGTTCAGTTTGATGCACAAAGTGTCTTGCCGGTCGCGAAAGATTTGCGCCATGATTTGCGGATCATCGCACGGATGCATCGGTTCGGCTAGAAACTGCCAACATTCGCTTTCCAGGTGTCGCGGCTGAACAATTGTGCACGAAGATATTTCATCCAAATCATCCCACTGTTCCCAAAAGGGTTTCCATGCGTGCTCCACAAACCTGCAGCCCAGAACGGGTTCCACATCCAGACTGAGCCGAATCGCTTTTGTCAATCTGTCAACATCCAAAGGCGTTGCAAAAGTGAGCATACATCGCGACTGGCAGTCATGCAGTTTCCGCGCCACAAAAAGAAACTGATCCACAGTTGGTGCCGGAAACCGCCGAGCATTCCTTGCTTTTTTCATCAACTTATCCGTTTCTTGAATCGTAAGACTGTACCTTCGATAAGAATTTCCCGCACCACCAACATAAAATAGCGCATCGGGTTGAGATAGGTCAGGTATTGAGCGAACTTTGCATATTCTCGATGAAAAACCTGAATCCAGGCATCAGCAGAACAAGCATCATCACGAACCAATTCATAAACAAGGCTTGCTGCCGGGTATGCGCCGAGACGGATATCAACGGACCAACGCCTAATTTTGTAAACAGGCAAATAATCGTGGAGAGCACGAATAGCGGTACATTGCCGATCATGGGGAGGTGATACCAATTTTTGGCAAAAGCAACCGTAACCACCAGTTCGCCCAAACCGGTTAGTGAGAATGGCACGATTTTTACGAGCATTAATAAATAGTTCTTCGATGGCGAGATCAAAAGTTGTTCCATTGTTACAGCCTCGCGTTCGCGTAACAGCGACACGGTGCTGGAGCCGGCCAGGGTCAACAAGACCACAACAAAGCCGGGACTATTTTCATAAGACATATCTTCTGACAAGAGAGGGTATAGAAATAAAGGGCTTATATGTCAAGAAAATGTTACCCCCACATGTGGGGTGGCGCCGGTAACCGAGAAAAGAGAGTATCGCAGAGACCAGCTTTTTCAGTGCCAAGGGCGGGGCGACGCGGAACATGCCTTTATTGCCGTAGAAGTGTCCCGATAATATGGCAGTGGGGATTGAAGCCGAGAAAATCGTCGAAGCTCTGCATGGCGATGACGGCACCGGGGATAGAAGCTTTCTCGGGGACTACCGTTTCTACGTGGCGGCAGTAATCGGACAACTGGGGTTTTCTGGGGCGATAAACCGCGGCAGAAAGGGACACGATTTTTCTCCTCTGAGCGCCACAAGGTAGTACGGACGGTCTCTTCATCAAGGCGAAGCCGAGCCTCTTCTTCACGTCACCAGGAAGTCGTTGGAGGACGTAAGGTCAGCTGATGAAGACGTCGGGTTCAGACTCATTGAAAGGCCAAGGATATTTTTCAGTAGATCAATTCTACTTCGAAAAGAGGAATAAAGAGTGAAAATTTGTGCGCCCTATTGAGAAAAGGGTAAAAATACAGCGCCCGACGTGGAATGATTATATGCGACAGCCACGCATAACGAACTGTTAAACCATCTGGTCCGTCACCTGCCGGTTAACAGCGCATTGTGATTTTTGCAACTCTGTCCAATGATTACTGTCCAATGATTACTTGCGGTCCATGCATAGTAGAAGTACAATTAGAGGGCGTACGTAACTAACCAAATTAACAAACCAAAACAGAGGGGAGAGCCATGGCTAAAGGAAAAGATACTCAAAAAGCGGAAAAGAAAAAATCAGTAAAAACGTTGAAAGAAAAGCGCAATGAGAAAAAAGAGAAGAAAGCCAAAAAGGGGAAGATTTAATAGTCTCGTTTTGGGATATTAAATCCCTCGCCTTCAGGCGACAACTTTAGTAAGAAATGGGTATGGAGCACTACAGAAGGACAGGACATACCCGATTCGACATCAAATATCATTTGGTATGGATCACGAAATACCGGAAGCAGTTGTTGCGAGGTGAGATTGCAGTACGACTTCGTCAAATCGTGAGGGATATATGCGCCGAACTGGAAGTGGATATTATCAAAGGTCATAT